>NZ_JBXAHO010000012.1:0-196082 GCF_058795195.1 Pseudomonas sp. GW823-FHT06B06
AATGGGTGGCCGGATCATCGTGGAATCAGTGGCCGGATGTTTATGGAATAGGTGGCCGGATGGCCGTGGAATCCGCATTTGTATAGAAGGCCGACTGATATAGCTGAGCCTTTCAGCCCTCTCAGAAAATCGTTTGTGCCATCATTGGGGTCAACTACCCAACACCATGAATCTCCTGTCAGGTGTCAGGGTATGGCCGGTCTCCTCCCCCCAATAGTCGCAGAAAAACAGGTCAAGCAACCGCTGACGTAGAAGCTGTTCAATTTCGACATCAACGACTGCCTTGTCCCCCTGCCCCCTTGGCCCGTCTTCTCGTTGCCATTCTGTTACGAGGGTTGGCCTGCCTTGCAAACTATGTTGATGACGGAGGTAAGCAGCTCTGGCAGTTCTGGGCTTTTTGTGTGGTGCTCGAATGACGCCCCAGCGAGCCTGCCTAGCGGCTCGTGCGCTGAACCCAAATGCAGCGCGGCATCAAGAAAACGATTTGACGCTTTTTCGGACCTCGCGGAGATTGACCGCTGAGCCTCCGTTTTAAATTGAAACTTCATGGCCCATTTCGATGTTTTCGCTTTGCGTTTACCTTTCATTACCCCCCCACGCTCTTGATGAGCAAAATGGTTCGCTGTCGCGCCGATCACGATCAACGACCTCCCTCCTCTATCAGTGCTAAAGAAGGGTGGCAGCCGACCGAGCTCAGCGGAGAGATAGATCACAAGTTCCAACATAGGTGGACCCCCAGGCCACGCTGAACCAGCACTGATATGGTCTCTTAATGGACAAAATACACATCAGAAAACGGCCAACAGTTGCTGGCGATAATTCTTCGAAAAGCTTATTTGATAAGTCGATGTAGGGGACAAATCGACCTCCGATAGAAATTTCTGCGCTGTAGCAGTAGGCGTAGAGCTGCCTGGGTCTCCACTGAGAGTGTTCACGGAACAATCCAACTCACCTTCGATTGCACAAGCCTGGGGTGCAGGCGCACCTAAAGCGCACACAACAGCCAGATCTTCCGGCAAATCATCTGCGATACGCTGAGAGAATCGCTTCAGTGTCGGCTCCGCCAGGACGAATAACCAAGCTTGATCATCAATCTCGCCCATACGTCGAAGGATTCTTCCCAGCACCTGACGATAATGCAGTTCAGTACGGATTCGACTGAGGTAGCAGCAAACTTGAAGCCGAGGAATATCGGTCCCCTCACTGATCATTCCCACTGCAACAATCCAACGGCAGTCGCTATTTTTGAACCCATTGATTACCTGTTGCGCATCCGGGGTTCTGGTTGTCACGACTTGGAAGCTTTCGCCCTTGTCCTTCAGCGCCATGGCGACTTGTTGAGCATGCTTGATATTCGTGGCAACTACCAAGCCCGCGGCATTCGGTTTAAGCATCCGCACTTCATCAAGTTTCTTGCTCCCCAGGTCAAGCAACTGGAGAAGCGCGTCCTTATGACAAATCAGATCCTCGTATGAGACCGGAGACTCACGCAGCAGCTTAGCGATGCTGGGAAAAAGCTTGATCGTACTCTCGTTTGCAGAATCTTCTTTGAGCCTCAGCATCTGGTTATCTAACAGAACAATGCGAGGTGACCGACAAACCCCGTCGGAAATGGCGTCTTTAAGGCCGTAGCGATAGTCGCAAATCAATCGGCCTTCCGGGTTGGAGTAACGAGCCAGAGCAATGCCTCTGTCATCGGAGCGCCAGGGTGTACCCGATAGAGCCAAGGTAAAAGCGGCACGGTCCTGCATCTTCAAAAGAATTTGTTGTCCCCAGGCATTGCTTAAAAGCGGATCGTGTCCTGAGCAGTGATGGATTTCGTCGAATATTGCAAACACGCGATAGTCATCGAAAAGCCTCCAGAAAGCCTCATCCTGGTGCTCCATGGCTTGATAGGTACTTGCGGTTCCAATGGCACCGATCAGTCCATCCAAACGCCTCCCCAATACTGTAGAGAACGTAGTGCGAAAGCCTTCGACGACTTGGCACGAGGGAGCAAAACACAGCACGAGATCGATCTTGCCCTGCTCCAACAAACGCCGAGCAAGCTCTGCGGCCATCCGAGTCTTCCCCGCCCCCGGGGTGGCTTGACAGAAGAAGTGCGGCGTTGAGGTGTAGTGTTCCAACGCGATCTCAATGCATTGACTCTGCCATTTTCTCGGCAATGCTTTCATCGTGCGGACGTGACTGTCTTGAGCGTCTTTTCGACCGCCCGGAGATGCCCTAGAAGACGAGAGCTTCGGTCTCGAGCCTCCAAATACTCGCCTTCGACTTGGTCTTTCAGATGCGGCATTTCCTCGAGCAGCTGCTTATACCGCTCCGCCTCTCCCATCGAAGAAAGGAAGTCGAGGCGAATTTCTTTGAGTATGGACTCCAAGTGCTCGATCACATCTGGGCCTGACTGCTCTGGGTCCATGCTTTGTAAGGGCTGATGTAACGGTTTATTTGTCGGCTTAGCACTGCTCTCGTACCCATTATCGACGAGCTCTACCTGCAAGTTCGCCGGAATTCCGTGCCAGTGATAGATCTGACCTCGCTTTTGTCGTTTTTCATCCTGAATGACCCATCCACTACGCAGCATGCGTCGGATCTGCTCATAGACATATCGACGCAAGTCGCTGCTGTTAAAAGTCATACCCGTCAGGTGAGTAGCGTACGCGTCACGCAGCTCCTGGGTCGTAAATTGGCGTAGATGCTCCTGCTGAAACAGGTCGTAAAGCCGCCTGTCGAGGATAAATGAATCGGGTTTCATGCAGGCACCTGGAAGGGAAATTCGCGGAACGATCAAAATGCGGATTATAATCCGTGGTTGATTCATCCGCAAACGCACGATAGTGCCGCCTCAGTGGGAACCGAGGCGGTTATGCATCAGCTTGCAAAGGCATTGGGCGAAAGAATACGGACACAACGGAAGGCCAAAGGATTTTCACAAGATGCCTTGGCGCTTTCCTGCAGTGTCGATCGTAGCTATATGGGGCGTATTGAACGCGGTGAAGTCAACATCACCGTGGAAAAGCTATATCGCATAGCCACCGTATTGGAATGCGAGCCGCAATTTCTCTTGCCTGAGGCGCTGTCTCTCCACGAATTGGCTTCTGATTTGGCGGCAAGCGACTGAGCCAACAAGCATGCGTCGACATGAATTTAGCTATCCCTATCGTTTTTTCCCCGACCGAACGCTCTAGTGATTGGGCGCTTCCCTGCCTCCTCCAGTTCTAAATGAACCATGCGGCAGCGGCCGTTAAAATTTGCGCGCTTTCATGCGATACGGATGTGCCAGATACTAAGTGGCAAAGATCCAACCATGAAGGTGCGCCATGCTTGCCGAAGTGCTGAACGAGAATTCTTATCGTGACTTCCGGGACCGGTTGTCAGATTTTCTCAATGTCCCCATCGACGCTTCAGACTCGGACATCCATGAGATGATCAATGCCGGCTTTTCAGCCGATCGGATCAACATTTTTTGCGAGCAGGGCAAAATCCCCCCGCAACAACGCGACCAGATCATCCCTTACAAGACACTCAGCTCTAGGTTGACGCTCGGGCAGAGACTCACGGTGGATGAGAGTGAGCGCTTATTTCGACATGCCTACATCGCCGCTATGGCAGAAGTACTTTTTGGTAGAAGAGAGAAAGCCAGTTCGTGGCTCTCGAAGCCTAAGGATCATTTTTCCGGGAAAAGTCCAATAGCAATGCTCTCAACCAAACAAGGCACTCACCAGGTTGAGCAATTACTAATACAGGTTGCTGAAGGGTACGCATTTTGATCGCTGGGCACGTCGGTGCAACGCAGAATTGAGAGATTCTTCCTCCAGCTAAACCGACTGGGAACAGACGGCGGCTTCGCCACACCGAAGACCGCCACGATCCGTGCCACCGCAGTGTCAGTGCTCATGTTCATGCGCTCGACATCGAGGTGAATGGAGTCGATGCGGATCTTTGCGTCATTCCACGAACGAATCGGGCACAGTCATCAGGATCGGAGAAAGGCCATTTCACGACTATCATTCCGTCTGCGCAAGGCAACCCGATGCTGACGGACTGCTAGTTCTGAATGTTTGGCCCTAGCTTCACCGACAAGAAAGCAGGCAAGTCACTGAGGTGTCGATCACCGTAAAGCGACAACCAATTTCGCACGAAGTTGGCATTAAAAGCACTCCACTTCAACAATAATAAAGGGCAATTCATGAGCATCGTATGGGATACAGTTCGCCCCTCGTGAGCCCCTCACCGCCCAGTCAACGTCCATCGCGAAAGCTGGACCACTCCAGATGACCTCGTGTCGATTTTCGGAATCGGGAACGGAATGCCGCCGTAACAACCCTCCAGCGGCAAGCGATTACTAGTTGGTCTTGCAAGTGGTCACGTTGGTAACCGTTTTTTGATAGCCGCTGTCGGGTATAGCCGCTGTGCCATGGGGCGGACATCCGTAGCAACAGCACCTCTTATCGCTCCTACCTTTTATTCCTACACAAATAGAGCACCGCAACAAACCCACCCATCGACATCAACGCAGCACAGAGAAATATCGCCGCATAGCCTAGGCCAGAAGCAACCAGGCCCATCACCGGGCCGGCCAGCCCCACTGCGATATCAAAGAATAAAGAAAGTGCACTGAGCGCCGAATTACGGTTGGCCGCCGGAGTGCTGGACAGTGTTTCCACCCCTAATCCCGGATAGACCCATGACACCCCTATCCCGGTCAGCGCACCGCCAGCAATTGCCAGTGCGGGAGATGGCGCCAGCCATATCAGCAGCATTCCCAAGGTCTGTACAAGCAGGCAGCCGCCCACCACCTTGTAGCCCCTGTATCGCTGCAGTATTCCGGGCGACGACAAGCGGGCAACGATAAAACCAGCACCGAACCCACTCAAACAGTAGGCGGCGTTGTCCCACCCGTTGCTGTCGAAGTACAGTGCGACGAATGCCGTCAGGCCGCCAAACCCTACTGAACTGCACACAAGGACCAGGCCATTGGGCATGACCGCGAAAAGAACTCGATAAAATGCCAATCGGGCGCCTGAAATCAAGGGCGCCGGGCGCTTGCCCAGCGCCAAAAGCAGGAACATCAGGCCAAGCAATACGGTGCACAGTCCGACACTGGCAATACCTAACGAATTACGCAGCAGCACGCCCAGCGGCGCTCCGACTGCCGTACCACCATAAGCCGCTATTCCGTTCCACGACATGACCTGTGCTGCCCGAGGCGCACCACATAATCCAATGGCCCAGGTGCAACAAGGCGTGGAGATCATGGCCGTGGACGCCCCCAACACCAGCCTGCCCAGCAGTATGAGCGTCAGGGTCAACCAGGGTTGGGTGTGCAAGATGAGCGCAAGTGCGGTCAGGATGCCGCTCAACATCAAGCCGCTGAGCCCACACACCACCGCGTATTTGGCGCCCAGGCGATCAGCCACGCCACCGGCCAACGGGCGAGCCAGGAGCGTCGCCAGGTACTGCGAGCTGATCACCACGCCGGCAAAAATCGAGGTCAGGCCCAGGTCATTGAGGACATAGCCCGGCAACACCGCAAGTGGCAAGCCACTGCAGACGTACGAGATGAAGTTGAAGCAGATAATGGACAGGATCAACCAGTGGCTGCCGATAGCCTTGCCATTACTACGGCTTAAAACACCGATGTCGCCCATCACCCATGCCGCTCCAGGCCCCATACGACATCCGCAAGCAACTGCGGGTGTGATACGAACGGCTCATGCGCTGTATCGATCTCGACAACCACCTCTGCGTCGGCACGTTGCGCAAACCGCCGCTGCCAGTCGACGGGCAGGATGTTGTCGCGCAGGGTGATGATGTAACTCGCCGCAATGATGCCCGGATATCCCACGCGGCTGATGGCGTCTGTCGCCACACAGAGTGGCGTCGTGTCCTGGCTCGCTTCACTTAACAACCAACCCAGGGTTTGCTCACTCAAATCTTGCCCGAACATCGCCACGGCCAGCGCCTGAGGGGTGGTTTGCGCAGGATCCAGCGGCCAGCCAACATGGTCCGGACTTTCGCCATGCAGCCTGGTGCCAAGCAGCTGCAGAATTGATTGGCCTTCACTGGGCAATGCGCAAGCCAGGTACACCAACTGCGAATACAGTTGGGGAGCGGCCAGTACCATCATCGGCAGCAGGGCTCCCGCGATGGAATGCCCAAGCAGGACGGCCTGGTTCACGCCGAGTGCACGCAGGTCCTCATTAAGCTCCTCGACCACATCATCGAGCCGCAGGGACACAACATCCCGCCCGCGCTTGGTGCCGCACCCTGGCATATCTAGGGTAATCACTCGCTCGAAGCATCCGGGCTGCTGGTTTAATACTTCAATAAAGGGCCCCCAACACCAGGAGCCGTGGTTGCCGCCATGCAGCAATACCAAATCAGTCATGCGCACGCTCCTGAGAGTGGGTACCAGTCGTACCTGTCTTGATCACTTGACTGCATAGCAACCCACGGCGACGACGAACCCGTTTACCCGCTGCAGAAAAGTTCTCTTGTATTCGTTTTGCCCGGTAATCGGGTTACGCCACAGATAAGCGATCTCACCTGTTTCATGGCCGCTCATCTGTTTGAGGATGTCCTCGCCAATCGGCTTGCCATCGACTGAGCGCAATGACTTGAAGTCGGTGCCGATCAGCCGGGACGAAAAACCGTGAGCGACAAACCGCTTGGTCTTGAGATCCACCACAAAGGCATACAGATCATCCTCGGTGAACTGTTTATCGTGCTGGTTAATGAGCCCGAAGGTGGTTTTCGCGTCGTTGGCAACTTGTCGCGAAATCTGCCCAAGCAGCTGTTGGGCCTGTTCGGGGGAGGACCGTGGCATGTAGTAACCCACGACGATCAACCGATCCTTGACGCGCTGATAGAACACGCGTTTGCGCTCGACCTTGGCGTGTTGCCAGTTCCACCAGCGGTATTCGGCGCTACGCACAATGCCATCGTCAGGCTGTGCAATGGCATGCTCGAATGCCTCCTTGAGATCGACATCCAGGACACTTAACACCGGCTTGCCGACCAGCGAAGCGGAAGGCCCGCCGCTGGCGAGCATCACACCGGAGGTATCGACCACGTAGATGTACAGTTCACCATCGATAAAGGCCCCCTGCCGACTGAACTCGGCCAACGCCGAGTCACCCTTGGCTTTGTACTCGTCAACAGCTTTTACCAACAAGGCATTTGCGCGTTGGGTGTCAGCACTGTAAGCGTCGACCGCTGCTTGCTGAGCAAAGCCGACGAGGGAGAAAAAACACAGGCACAACGCAGCGATCGCTCGATAATGACTCATGGTTGTGCCTCTGGTGAAGTTTCCGATGCCCGAAGGTCCACTGTCAGATTGTCAATGAGCCGTGTTTTGCCAATGCGCGCCGCCACCAGAATCACAAAGTGAGTATCGGTGCTTTTCAGTGGTGTCAGATCCTGGGCATTCCTGATTTCAAAGTATTCCAGCTGAAAACCGGCGTCACTGATACGTTGATGACATTCAATCAACTGGCGCTCAGCCACCCGCCTCTCGAGCTGGATACTCGCCGCCATTTGCTTCAAACAAGCGTAGAGGACGGGGGCTACCGAGCGCTCATGCTCGGTCAGATAGTCGTTGCGCGAGGATAATGCCAAGCCGTCCGAGGCTCGGATCGTCGGTGCACCGACAACGTCAGTCACCATGTTGAGATCCCTGACCATCGAGCGCACGATTGCCAGCTGCTGATAATCCTTTTCCCCGAAAACCGCCACGTCTGGCTGGGCAATGTTTAGCAGCTTGGCGACGACAGTGGCCATGCCGTCAAAGTGACCAGGGCGTGCCGCACCGCAAAGACCTTCAGAAACGTTCGGCACACTGACGATGGCCTGATTGAGCATTCCATCCGGATAGATCTGTTCGACAGCGGGGGCAAACAGCACATCACACCCGGCATTGACCAGTCTTTCGCGATCAGCGTCGGGCGTGCGGGGATAGTTGGCCAGGTCTTCATTGGCCCCGAACTGGAGTGGATTGACGAAGATGCTGGCGACGACGAAGTCCGCTCGTTGCTTTGCGCAATGAATCAGGGCTATATGACCGTCATGCAAATTGCCCATGGTCGGCACCAGTGCGACTTTCTTGTTCTCACCCCGGGCGCGGGCCACGAGCGCACGCAGCGCGCCAACCGTATCGACTGTCTGCACCGCGTTACGCCTCTTTAGCCAGTTGCGCCTCGATTGCCTCAATCAACCGCGGATCATCCGCTGCAACGTCCGGAGCGAAACGAGCGACGACCGCACCCTGGCGATCGATCAGAAACTTCTCGAAGTTCCAGAGCACGTCCGTCGTGTTGGCGGACTCGATCCCGTAACCCAGCAGACGCTCGCGCATTGGACCTTCGCCTGTGGACTCGGGTTGCGCGGCTGTCAGTTCGGCGTAGAGAGGATGCTGCTCGGTGCCAACAACCGAGATTTTCGAGAACAGGGGAAAGTGAACGCCATAGTTCACTGAGCAGAACTCAGCGATTTCCGCGTCGCTATAGGGCTCCTGTTCCCTGAAATCGTTGGCAGGGAAACCCAGCACTTCCAGCCCTTGTGAATGCTTGCTCTGGTAGAGCTTTTCCAGACCTTCGTATTGCGGGGTCAGGCCACATTTAGAAGCCACGTTGACCACCAGCAGGACTTTGCCCCGATAATCGCCAAGGCGGCTGGCACTGCCATCGATCTGCTTCAGCGAAATATCATAAAGAGAGTTACTCATTTGTCTGCCTCATGCAGGTTGGCTTCAAAGGGTACGGCCGATGATTTCTTTCATGATCTCCGAGGTGCCGCCATAGATACGGGCCACTCGCGCGTCGACCCAGGCGCGGCTGATCTTGTATTCGCTCATGAAGCCGTAGCCGCCATGCAATTGCAGGAACTCGTCGAGCAGCTTGCCCTGCATTTCCGATCCCAGCAGCTTGGCCATCGCTGCGATTTCGGGCGTCAACTCGCCGCGCATCACCTTGGCCAGGCAGTCGTCGACGAACACCCGCAACATAGTGGCTTGGGCCTTGGCTTCGGCAAGCTTGAAGCGGGTGTTCTGGAAGTCGAGAACCGGTTTGCCAAAGACTTTGCGTTCACGGGTGTAGCCGATGGTTTCTTCCAGCAGCGTGTCGATCGATTGGGCGGCACGGATAGCAATGATCAAGCGTTCCCAGGCCAATTGGTGAGTCAGGTATTTGAACCCCATCCCCTCCTCCCCCAATCGATTGCCAACCGGCACCCTTACCTCATCGAAAAACAGCTCGGCAGTGTCCTGCCCTTTCAGACCGATCTTTTCCAGCAGACGACCCTTGGCAAAACCCGCACGACTTTCTTCGACGCAGATCAAGGTCAGCTCTTTGGCAGCAGGATCAATCTTGGTGGCGGTCACCACCAGGCCGGCATTGCCGCCGTTGGTGATGAAGGTCTTCTGGCCGTTGACGATGTAGTCATCACCGTCGCGGCGCGCCGAAGTGCGCATGGATCGCAGGTCGCTGCCGATGCCTGGTTCGCTCATGGCGATCACGCCAATCAACTCACCGCTGACCATGCGCGGCAGCCATTGCTGCTTCTGCTCTTCGCTGCCATAGGCAACGATGTAAGGGGTGACGATTTCCGAGTGAGTGGTAAAACCCACCGCGGTGGCATTGGCTCGCGCCAGTTCTTCGATCATCACCGCAGAATGACCGAAGTCGCCTCCCGGGCCGCCGTATTCTTCGGGCACCGTGGAGCACAGCAAGCCGTTCTCGCCGGCCTTGAGCCAGACTTCCTTGGGCACGATGCCGTTCTTTTCCCACTCATGCAGGTAGGGCACGATTTCGCGATCGACGAAACGGCGGGCCTGATCACGGAACATATTGTGGTCTTCTCGAAATACGCCACGCATCTTGCTTACTCCAGATCGATTCTTGTTGTTGGCAATGAGTAATCAGCGGTCCCGGTATTGCGGCTCGCGCTTATCGACAAAAGCGGCCACCGCTTCCTGATGGTCTTCGGTGTGATGGGCGAGTGCCTGGTATGCGGCAGACAACTCCAGTAGCGAGTCGAGACGCATATGTTGGCCTTCGCGCAGCAGGCGCTTGCACAGCCGCAACGCATGGCCCGGGTTGCTGGCGATCCGCCGCGCCAAGGCTTGCGCTTCCGACTGCAGGGTTTCATGGGTGCAGACCTGCTCTACCAGGCCCCATTCCAGCGCTTTTGCAGCATCGATAGCGTCACCGGTAAACGCCATCAGGCTGGCTTTCGGGATGCCGATGATGCGCGGCAACAGCCAGGCGCCGCCGTCACCCGGAACAATGCCCAGGCGCACAAAACTCTCGGCGAAGATCGCCTTGGGTGCCGCCAGCCGGATGTCGCACATGCACGCCAGATCCAGGCCCGCACCAATCGCTGGGCCGTTGACCGCGGCGATCACCGGGATATCCAACTCGTAGATCGCCAGGGGAATACGTTGAATGCCATCACGGTAGGTGTTGCGCAGCTCATAAGGCGAGCCAGCGAAGATGCCGCCACGCTCATGCATGTCCTTGACGTTGCCACCGGCACAAAAGGCGCTGCCATTACCGGTGAGCACCATGACCCGCACCGTTGGGTCGCGACGTAATTGGGCACAGAGGTCGACAAACTCCTGAATTTGCTCGGGCGTCGTCAACGCGTTGCGGGTTTCGGGATGGTTCATGCGCACAGTGACGACACCGCCATCGCGCTCTATCTGAAGAAACGGGCTCATACCGGATCACTCACAAGTCGGGTTAATGAATGTTGGCCATGACCTGTCAGTAACGGCCAGTACCCTTCGCTTCCACCCTGGCAGACCCGGACGCCCAGGCGTTGGCTCCAAAGGCTGGCCGATCCGAATTCGCTGCGCCACGCCCACAACCGCCGGGTGAGCAAATGCAGGGGATATTCCTCGGTAAAGCCAATGGCACCATGCACCGAATGGGCAAAGCCGGCGCCAACACTGGCCGCTTCTGCCGTGCTGATTTTTGCGGCCGCAATGGTCAACGTGGCGAGTCCACAACGCGATTCCACGAAGGCAGCCTCGGCGGCAATCCCGGCGGCGGCGGCTTGTTCCGCGAATACCGCCAGTTGCTGTTGAATGGCCTGGAACGAGCCGATGGCCTTGCCGAATTGTTTGCGTTCCCCGGCATAGTTGGCAGTCATGTCCAATAGCGCATGCAATGCCCCGGCAGTCTGCGCCGCGCGCAGCATCGCGCCGCCCAATTCCAGGACATTGGCGTCGAACCCGTTGGGCAGCGGCGCTTGCGCCAGTACCTGGGCGCTGTTGAAACCCAGGTCATCACGCGGTTCGCCAGCCACATTCAGACTGAGCGTGAGTTCACTGGCAGCGCTACGCGATAGCAAAACCACATGCGGAACCCCCGTTGAGCTGTTGGCAATCGCGACAACCTCTTCGACATTACGCCCCCAAGGTACCGAATAGGCGGTGCCATTAACGCGCTCGCCATCGAGCACCAGATTGGCATTGGCAGCCATGCTCAGCGCACCAGCCCTCCCCTCCAGGCCTGACTTGCTCAGCAGCCAGTTGGCCAGCAAGGCCTCACCTATTGGGGCCGGAACGGAAAAGCGTCCGGCGGCACGCACCAGCACATACATATCAGACCAACTGGCTTCGGCTCCGCCCAGCGCTTCGCTGACACCCGCCAAAGAGAAGCCCGACTCATCCAGCGCGGCCCATAAATCCGCCGGCCATTCCCCGCCTTCACACCTCATCACATAAGCGGGCGTCGCCAAATCGGCGAACAGGCGTTCAATCGTCGTTTCAAATATCTCGCGCATTATCGCAACCCCAGGCCGCGGGCAATGATGCCGCGCAGAATTTCACGAGTGCCCCCGCGCAGTGAGAACGAGGGCGCCATCTGAGTCAGGTAGGCGAGTACCCGGGCATGTTCGCTGCCGCCGTCTTGCCGTGGCTCGGTTTCCAGCAGCAGCTGGGCAACCTCGGGGATTTCCTGTTCAAAGGCATTGCCGAGGTCTTTCACGCAGGAAGCCGCCCAGGCTGGGTGCTCACCCGCTGCCAGCTGTGCCGTAACCGACAATGACATGTTGCGCAGGGTCAGCAGCTTGGCCGAAAGACGCCCGATTTCTCGCGCCTGTAACGCGTTGGGGGTCTTGCCCAGCGCATCGATCAGGGTTTTCAGCAGCGCCATGCAGCTGAGGAACCGTTCAGGGCCGCTACGCTCGAAGGCCAGTTCGGCGGTCACTTGATCCCAGCCTTTGCCTTCAGTACCGATCAAGGCATCAGCCGGCAACCGCACATTGTCGAAAAACACTTCGTTGAAATGCTCGCCACCGGCCAGGTCTCGAATGGGTCGGATGGTGATGCCGGGCAGGCTCAGATCGACAATGAATTGCGACATGCCCTCGTGACGGGCCTCCTGTTTTTCACCGGTACGCACCAGGGCAATCATGTACTGCGAATGATGGGCGTTGGTGGTCCAGACCTTCTGGCCATTGACCAGCCAGCTATCGCCCTCACGGACGGCGGTACTCTTGATCGAAGCCAGGTCGGAGCCTGAGTTGGGCTCGCTCATGCCAATGCAGAAGTAGCTTTCACCCCGGCAAATGGCTGGCAGGTAATACTGTTTTTGTTGCTCGGTACCGAAGCGATTGATCAGCGGACCGCTTTGGCGGTCGGCGATCCAGTGGGCCGATACCGGTGCACCGGCAGCCAGCAACTCTTCGATAATCACATATCGGGCAAAGGGCCCCGCCTCGGCGCCACCATAAGCCTTGGGCAAGGCCATGCCGACCCAGCCCCGGGACCCAAGCTTCTTGCTGAACTCGGCGCTGAAGCCCATCCAGGATTGAGCACTCAAGGTCGGCGGGTAATCGGCCAGCGTGTCATGGATGAACGCCCGCACTTCTGCACGAAGCGCTTCAGCCTCGGGGGGGATGTTGCTGTAGGTAAATTGACTGATGGCCATATGCGCTCTCTAACGCTGAACACAGGCGCAATCGCCTCGAACGAAGCGACCACAGAACGGCAACCGCTCCTGCAGTCGCCGATGGCCGGCGACTGCAGGAACAGCGGCAACTTACAACGCGGTTTGCGCGTCAGCCTGGGCGAACATCGCATTGATGTCGCCGGAGGTAACCGGCTTGTTGTCGTGGCGACCATGATCGGCACCACCCAGGCCCAGGGCCGGCTCGATGCTGACGTGGGTAGCCTGGGCCCGCAGCGCGCCGACTGTGCAGTTTTCTCGACCGTGAATGGAGAACGGATCGAAGGAGAATTCACGCATCGCGTTCAAGTGAGTGACCTTGTCGATCATCTCTTTTGGCAGGTGCTGCAACCCTTCCCACGCTGTTTCCGGCGAGTTTGGCCAAGTGCAGTCAGAATGCGGGTAGTCGCTTTCCCAGGTGACCATGTCGGCGTTCAAGTAGTCGAGGTTCTTCAGGCCGAAGTTGTCTTCGATAAAGCAGGTGATGAAGTGCTTGTTGAAGATGTCACTTGGCATCTTCCCGCCGAAGTTGGAGTTGGTCCACGCGTTGTGATGACGGTGGGTGAAGTCCGCGCGCTCCAACAGGTAAGGAATCCAGCCGATGCCGCCTTCGGAAAGCGCCATGCGCAGGTCCGGGAACTTCTTCCACATCGGTGCCCAGATCCAGTCCGCCGCGGAGTTGGCGATGGAAATCGGCATGGAGGTAATCCAGGCGTCGATTGGCGACATATCCGATGCGTGTTGGGCTTTCACACCGGTACCGATATGACAGCAGATAACCACTTTATTGTCGCTGCAGGCCTTCCACAGTGGATCCCAGTAATCGCTATGGATCGACGGGTAACCGTGAATCGCCGGGTTATCCGACAGCGACAGCGCGTGCACGCCCTGTTTCGCCAGACGCGCCACTTCGGCAGCGGCGGCTTTCATGTCCCACCACGGCACGATCATCAGCGGAATGAAGCGGCCAGGCGCTGCGTTGCACCAGTCGTGCAAATGCCAGTCGTTGTAGGCCTGGATGGCTGCCATCGACACATCGCGGTCAGCGTGGACCTGGAAGCGTTGCCCGGCAAAGCCCGGGAAGGTTGGAAAGCACAATGAACCGAGCACGCCGTTGGCGTTCATGTCGTCGACACGGTCCTTGATGTTCCAGGTACCACGGCGCATTTGGTCGTAGCCCAACGGCTCCATGCCGTATTCCTCTTTCGGTCGACCGACCACGGAGTTGAGGCCCATGTAGCCAGTGGCCTGCTCCTCGAAGACCCACACGTCACGATCGCCTTTCTTGACCACATGAGGTTCACGCCCCTTGAAGCGCGCAGGCATGTGGCGAGCAAAAGCATTCGGTGGCTCGATCGCGTGGTCATCGACACTGACGAGAATCAGATCTTCAACTTTCATTGTTTTCCCCTTCGCATTCGGGCTTGTTGTTGTGCCTGAATCATAGTGCACATCTCGACTTAATTAAACACATTTTTTGAATGTGTTCATATTAATTCCGTTGCGCGGGAAAACCCTTGAGGCAGAATGCGTTGAACCGCGGCAGGCGCAAGACCTGTCGCGGTTCAACCAGACGATTTACAAGAGGGTTATGGACGCCGTTCAGTCCCATAACACATGCAGGTAATGCGGACCGCGCAGCTGTGCACCGACGATCTGGGGCCCCGGCTTGTCTGGGTCAAGGCGGATATTGGGCATCAAGTCGAGGATCGCATTCAGTGCGCAATTGATCTCGGTCTTGGCAACGAATTGACCGATACACATGTGTGGGCCGAAGCCGAAGCCAAACGAAGGTTTTGGTTTGCGGTCGATGTCAAATTTATCGGCGTTTTCGAACGCGTCTTCATCGCGGTTGGCGGAGGTAACGATACATTGCACCATTGCCCCTTTGGGGATCGGCACACCGCGAATCTCCAGATCCTTGGCGGCCTGGCGCACCTTGAAGGTGGCCACGGGCTCAAAACGCACCGCTTCATCAATGGCCTTGTTTACAAGGCTACGATCATTGCGCACCCGCTCCAGCACATCCGGATTTTGCAAAAGCAATGTCATCAAGGTTCCGAAGGTGCGGGTCGTGGTTTCGCTGGCAGCCGGGAGCAGTGAGCGCACGAAGGTGGTGATCTCATGATCGTCCAGGGAACGTCCCTGGTACTCGACGCCGATCAGCCGGCTGATCAAATCATCCCCCGATGCACCCGCAGCCCGACGCTCCGCCACCACCACTTTCACTACGTCATACAGCGCTTGCGCGGCGTCCATGGCTGCGCCACGGGCGGCGGCGGCCTTCTGCGGGTCGACTTGCGGACCGGCCAGGATTGCCAATGCCCAGGCGGCGTATTGCTCGATTTGCTCAGGGCGATCCTCAGGAAAGCCGATCAAGGAGTAAATCACCCGGATCGGGAAATACAGGGCGAAGTCCATCAGGTCGGCGCCCTTGTTCGCCACCATCGGCTTGATGTATTCCTCGCGAATCACGCGGTCGATCCTGGTTTCTTTCCAGCGATTGACCGTCTCCGGCATGAATACCGGTTGCAGCAGATTACGCATGCTCTTGTGAGCATCACCATCCATTGCCGTGAGGATCAGGCCATCGAAAAACGCCCCCAGCCCTTCGGCGATAAAACCACTGGTAAAAGTACCGGCGTCACGCATGACGGCCATGACATCGTCGTATTTGAACAGGGTAAAGGTTGGTCGATTGGCATCCAGGCCGGCAATCGATGGCACGCCCAGACGGGCCATGAAGTTGTCCTGGAGCACAGGCGAATTGGCGCGCATCTCGCTGTAGGTCGCGTGAAGATCGATATCACTGGTGCCGCGATAATTGCTAGCGACGTCGGTAAATACCTTGGTCAGGTCGCTCTGTACCGGTGTGGACATGATCGTCTCCGTTGTTATTGTCATTATTTTTTGAGTCAGCCTGCAGAAGGCTATACCTTTCGGCTAATAATAGGCCTGAGCAGGACAGTATTAGACACTTCTCAATAATTCGATCAACTATTTTAGATGAGCGACCTGCTCAGTAGGCCTGCTGCACCAATGTCATGCGGCCACCCGCCAACATCAGCGCGCAGTACATTCCAAGCTCTACCACTTGGGCGGTGGAGAAAAACGCGCCCAGTTGAGTAAATTGCTCGTCATCGATGCTCAGGTAATCGCTGGCAAACAACTCGGCGTAGCGCAGCGCTGCACGCTCGGCTGGCGTGAAGTACTCGCTGTCCGTCGCCATGCATGCAATATCCTCATCCGTCACACGGTCGGATTTGCGCGCCAGCTGGCAGGCCTTGCAGGTGGTGATGCTGGCAATTTTCAGCCGCACCAGTTCGCGCAAGCGCTCATCCAGCAGACTGTCGCTGTGCAGGCTCTCCATTAAGCCCAGCCAGGCCAACGCCACCTTTGGTCGATGTGCCCAGACCTGCACCGGCGTCGTAGAGCTGAGCATGCGACTGCTCTGACCACGCTCGACCGCGTCTTGCAACGCGGCAGGCATGGCATCCAGGGGAATCAACGGCAAGCGAGCCATCTCAATCGAGCCGTTCGATGATGGTCGCCGTGCCCATGCCACCGGCGCAGCAAATGGCTTGCAACCCATAACGCCCGCCACGGCGCTCGAGCTCATTTAACATCGTGGTCATTAAGCGAGCGCCGCTGGCCCCCAATGGGTGTCCGAGGGCAATGGCGCCACCATTGACGTTCAACTTACTGTGCGGCACACCGGTCTCCTGCATCCAGGCCAGCGGCACGGAGGCAAAAGCTTCGTTGACCTCAAACAGATCAATGTCATTGATACTCAGTCCTGCCTTGGCAAGTACCTTTTGAGTAGCGGCAATCGGGCCGGTGAGCATCAATGTCGGGTCAGAGCCGACTGTGGTGAAGGCCACGACACGCGCTCGTGCTTTGAGGCCGAGCTTTTTCGCTGTGTCGGCACTCATCAGCAGCAACGCTGCCGCACCGTCGGAGATCTGCGACGAGTTACCAGCGGTGATGCGCCCGGTGTCCGGACGAAAACTGGTTTTAAGTGTCGACAGTTTTTCCCGCGACGTATCACGACGAATGGTTTCATCTTGACGCAACACACCAGCGGGTTCCGACAGCTCTTTTTCGCGGAGTTCTTCAACCACCACCGGTATGGTTTCATTATCGAAATAACCGGCATCGCAGGCAGTCGCTGCACGCTGGTGACTGGCGAAAGCGAAATCGTCCAGCGCATCGCGGCTGAGCGCCCACTTGTCAGCCATACGCTCGGCCGCCTCCCCCTGACTGGTCAGCTCATAACGTTGCGCCGCCATCCAGCCAAACGCCGCGCCGTGGATCTCACGGTTACTGCCCATGGGCACGCGACTCATGTTTTCCGCGCCACCGGCCACCACAATATCGGCGGCACCCGCCGCGATGGCGCCAACGGCCATATGCACAGCCACTTCACCCGAACCGCATTTACGGTCGATAGTCAGCCCCGCAACGGTGACCGGCCAGCCAGCGCCGAGTAACGCCGTGCGGGCAATATTGGCGGACTGTTCGCCAATTTGCGTGACATTGCCGAAGATCACGTCATCGACCAACGTCGGCGAGACATCGACCCGCTCCAGCAAACGGCTGATCACCAACGACCCAAGGTGATCAGCGCGTACGCCGGCAAGGCTGCCGCGGAACTTGCCGATGGGCGTACGTACCGCATCAACAATGACGATGTCTTTCATAGCGCACTCGCCTTGAGCCCCGAGCCCGGTACTTGCTTACCCTCTTCATAGCGGTAAACCCCGTGTCCTGACTTGCGCCCCAGTCGTCCGGCGGCGACCATTTTGATGATCAGCGGGCAAGGTCGAAATTTTTCGCCCAAGGTCTGGTGCAAATAACGCAGTACCGACAGCCGCGTGTCCCAGCCGGTCAAGTCTCCCAATTCCAATGGACCCATCGGGTGGTTGAAGCCCAGGCGCAGCGCCGTGTCGATGTCCTCGGCGGTTGCGGTGCCTTCCTGCAGCATCCACATCGCCTCGTTGCCCAGCAGCGCAGACATGCGACTGGTGGTCAGTCCTGGCGACTCATTGACCACGATCGAGGTTTTACTGATCTGCTCGCACAGGGTGCGAGTGCGCGCCACCACTTCATCGCTGGTGGCCAAACCACGCACCAACTCCACCAGTTTCATTTTGTGCACGGGGTTGAAGAAGTGCATGCCGATCACGCGATCGGCACAGTCCACCGACGCCGCAATCTCGGTCACGCTGAGGGCCGACGTATTGGTGGCAATAATGGCATCCGCCGCCAGCAGCGGCGCCGCCTGGCCAATCACCGCCTTCTTCACCGCCAACTGTTCGGAGACCGTCTCCACCAGCCAGTTGGCCCCCATCGCAGCTTCGCTCAAGTCGCTACACGTCAGCAGATTGGCCAGCGATTGCTGCGCTTGTTCTTCGCTGACCTTGCCCAGACGCACGCCATCGGCAAGGATCTTTTCGATGCTTGCCCGGGCGTTCGTCAACGAGACGGCATTGGTATCGACCAACAGCGTATTGAAACCTGCGCTTGCGAACGCATGGGCAATACCGGTGCCCATCAGACCGGCACCCACCACGACTACTTTTTCTTTATTGGCGTTCATGTTTGGCTCTCGATTAGGCGCGGTTCTTTTTACTGACCACATTGCGCAACGTGCCAATGCCTTCGACGCTGGCTTCGACCACATCGCCTTCCTTGAGGAACAGGCCGGTGCCCATCCCCACTCCCGCCGGCGAGCCAGTGAACAGCACGTCGCCACTGGCAAAACTCGAACGCTGCTGCACGAAGCGAATCAGCTGGCCAACATCCCAGGTCATTTCACCGGTTGAGCCGTCCTGACGCACTTCACCATTCACTTTCAGGGTCAGGCGCAAGTGTGGTGAGCCCTCGGGAAACTCATCCTTGGTCACGATCCAGGGCCCAAGACCGGTGGTCTGGTCCTGGCTTTTGGCGGCGAAAAGGTCCATGCCTATACCTGCCGGCCCACTACGCTGCAGGTCGCGCGCGCTGACGTCATTGCCGACGGTGTAGCCGAGCACGCAAGCCAGTGGGTTTTCCAAGTCGATTTCTTCGGTGCCGATGACGGCCACCAGTTCAACTTCGTGATCGAGCTCTTCAGTTAACGGCGGGAAACGGATCGGGTCATTGGCGCCAATCAGCGCGCCATAGGCCTTGAGAAAAGCCACCGGCTGTACCGGCGCCTGCAATCCGAATTCCACCAGGTGCTTGGCGTAATTGGCACCCGCCACTACCACCCGATTGATCGGTTCAATCGGGGGCAGCAGGCGCACCTTCGACAACGGCAGCGATGGCCCGGCAAAACGCACCGAACTGATACCGCGCCCGGCGGCTACCGCCGGTGCCCAATCCTTGAAATCACCGGAAATGGGTGTCACTTGATCTTGAGCGACATCCACCACGGCCCAAAAAACGCCGGTAGAAAAATACTCACATCGCGCCAGTTTCATCAGCCACCTACCTTGCCCAACTTGGCAGGATCCAGGTGCAGCAAGCGGCATGCGTTTTCATAACGGATCTTGCGCATGTCCGCATCGGACAACTGCAGACCGTGTGTCAGATCGTGGCGCACGGCATCGCTGCCGCCGAAGTTGCTGCCGTACAGCACATGGTCCGCACCGATAATGTCGACCAGAGCCTGGCGCATCGGCACTTCATGCAGCTCTACGTCGAAGTAGAAGTTTTTCATGTACTCGAGCAGTGGCTTCTTGTTGTATTTAACGTCGAGGTTTTCATTGGTCTTGGCCAGGCGACCGAGCTGGTACGGGACATAACCGCCGCCGTGGGTGATGTAGACCTTGAGGTCAGGGAAGCGATCCAGAACGCCGCCGCAAATCAGGTTCCAGAAACAACGGGTTTCGTCGTATTGCATGCCGACGATAGCGGTGGTTTCGTAGCGGTCGCTGTTAGCGTTCTTGCCCCAGGTAACGGACTGGTTATAGCCGTGTACAAAAATCGGCAGATCCAGGTCACAGAGGGTTTTCCACACCACATCAAGTTCCGGCGAATCGAATTCCAGACCGCCGAAGTTGGCACCGCCAGCGACCAGGCCCTTGGCTCCCAGCTCTGTGCAAGCGTGACGTATTTCAGCCGCCGCCGCTTCAGGTGCATTGAGCGGTGCATGAGCCCAGAACATCAGGCGATCAGGGGCTGCGGAGCAGTATTCGGCCAGCGTGTTGTTGACGGTGCGGGCGAATGGCACGGCGAATTCGGCTTCAGTCCAATACATGTAGCAATGGGACGGGACGGAAACCACCTGCAGGTTCTGCCCTGCGGCATCCATACCGGCCAGGCGCACTTTTGGGTCAGCCCAGCGTGAAAAATATTCCTCAAGCTTGGGACCATTACCGGAGCGCACGGCAGCCTTACGCTCTGGCGACCCGAGACCAAGAATCCAATCACCTACACGCAGCTTGATATCGCCGTCGGCGTGTTGCTCGAAGAACGGCCCCCAGTGCGGGTGCTGGTTGTAATAGCCAGGGTGGGGTGCGTGGGCGTGTAGATCGATAAGCATGTCTAGGTACCTCGAAGTTGGCACTTTTTTATTGGTTATTGGCGCAGAGCCTTCACGTGACCAGGATCAAACTGCCGCGAAAGGGGAAGCCAGGGGCTCACTGCTAAGACCAGAGCTTAAATTTAAATTGAGCAGAAATCAAAAATCTGTTCAGTTTATTTTCAAGACGCGTGAAAAAGCCCGAGCCAGAGCCTTCGCCAGATGTCAAAAACACTTCGCAGAGTCAAAAAATGGACGCAGAAAGGAAAAATCGCGGCACGCAGGCGAGAGAAAATTATCAGGCGGAAACGAAAAGCCCCCGAAATACGGGGGCTTTGCCTATAGCGCAAGGGTGTTGGTCGGCAGTTAGCGACGAGTGCGGGAGGTGGAACCCATGATCAAGGCACCGAGCAGTTTTTTCACCCGTACCGGGAACAAACGTCGCCCCGCCGCTTCCGGCACCAGGATTTCACTCAACACGTATCGAATGATCATTTCGCAGATCAGCTCACGGTCAAGACGGACCCCGAGGCGCTCATCCCAATCGTCGAACACGATGCCCAGGCCATCCTGAAAGCGCACGATCGAATCGTGGAAAATCCGCCGAAAGAAGCCCAGTGCGTAGTCAGGTGCAACCACCAGCAACCGCCGGGCTCGACTCTGCTCGAGGTAGTTGTCGAGATAGGCAAACAGCGCGTTGAGGCGTGCTTCCGGGTCGCTGATATGGCCCAGCTCCTGGGACAGCGAACTGTGGAAACTTTCGCGTTTATGCCGGGAAAAGGTGTCGAGCAAGTCTTCCTGGGAGGCGAAATAGCGATAAAAGGTACCGCGCGAAACACCGGCCACCTGGCACACATCCAGGATCGAAATACGATCCGCACCCGACATCAGCACCACTTCTTCAGTGGCTTTAAGAATGTTGGCAATGGTCTCTTCCGAACGGCGGTTCGGCTTGACCTTGGGGCCTGCCACGCCATTGGCGGCGGTACGTCGCTCCACCGGTTTTACCGGAGTCATCCCTGCATCAGGCAGCGATTTTTTTTTCGTTTTGGAGGCTGGCGTCGGCGCTTCTGCTTTCTGGGATGCGGCTTTTGGCATGGATTGACGGGCTCATTGAGAGTAAAGATAGATCAACACTAGCACAGGATCTGTGCATAAATAAGATTTCATGTTCAACTTATTGCTAAAGACATTTCCATATTTTGTATTTAGAATCAAATTCTCTCATCAAAATAAAATCAGGCAAACCAGCAGCTTTAGGCGCCTAAAAGGAGAATATTCATGGGCAGCAGTGGCAATCCAGAAACCTGGGCAGTGGGAGAACGAGACACTGTCATCGAAGCGCTAAGTCGTGCAGTAGCAAGGCATCCAGACAAGATTTTGTTGGATTTCAGTGGTGAGTTATACACTTATGCTCAGGTTGACTCACTATCAACAAAGATGGCCAACGCCCTCGCTACCCTGGGCGTGAAAGCCGGTGAAACCGTGCTGACGATGCTCGATAACAACATCGACGCTGTCACCACCTGGTTGGCCATCAATAAGCTCTGCGCCGTGAGCGTGCCGATCAACACCGCGCTCAAGGGCGAGTTTCTGCGTCACCAGATCGCCGATACCGGCACTGCAGTGGTGATTTGCGAAGCAGCCTACCTGCCACGCATCACACCGCTCGCCGAGCAACTGCAGGACGTCCAGCACATCCTTCACCGAGGCACGGTCGATGCGATCCCCGAATGCCGAATTCGCATTGCGCCACTGGATGAATGGCGCGGCCATGACGCCACTCCACTCGTCAATAAACCGCAACCTTCAGACCTTGCCTGCCTGATTTACACCTCAGGCACCACAGGCCCTTCCAAGGGTTGCATGATCAGCTACAACTTCATGTGCAACCTGGCACGCTTGCAATTGCGTGCCGGTCCAGCCAGTGCCGATGACGTGACCATCACGCCATTGCCGCTGTTCCATATGAATGCGCTATGTGTATCGATCATCGCCAGCATTCTGGTGGGCGCGCGCGCCGCCATTCTCCCGCGCTTCTCCGTTTCCAATTTCTGGCAGGAAGTGGAACGCTCCGGCGCTACCATCGCCTCGATCCTGGGTGGCATGGGCGGTCTCCTCGCCCAGGCGCCGGATAACGAAGCGATGCTGCGTTGTGTCGGGCAGATCCATACCGCTCGAGGCAACCCTTACACCGAAGAAACCAAAAAGATCTGGCGCGAGCGTTTCGGTACCAAGCTGGTGGGCGGCAATGGCTATGGCCTCACCGAAGCCTGCGTTATCACCTCATTGGCTGCCGGCGAGTACGCCGCACCGGGCTCTTCGGGTAAACGCATTGCGGATTTCGATGTACGCATCGTCGACGACCTCGATCAGGAAGTTGCGCCAAACAGCGCCGGCGAAATTGTGGTTCGTCCGCTGCGTCCGGACATCATGTTCCAGGGCTACTGGCGCCGTCCGGAAGACACCCAGAAGCTGATGCGCAACATGTGGTTCCACACTGGTGACATTGGCAAGTTCGATGACGATGGCTTTTTCTACTTCGTCGATCGCAAGAAGGATTATCTGCGCCGCCGAGGCGAAAACATTTCCAGCTTTGAAATGGAAGCAGCCTTTGCTGTTCACCCGGCATTGGCCGAGGTCGCGGTACATGCAGTGCCATCGGATAAAGGCGAGGACGATGTGAAAGTCACAGCGGTGCTGCATGAAGGCGTGACCCTGGATCCGGAGCAGCTGTTCCATTGGGCCACCGAATCGGTGCCTTACTATGCCCTGCCCCGCTATATCGAATTTCGCAGCAGCTTGCCGAAGAACCCCCAGGGTCGGGTGTTGAAATATTTGCTGCGCGATGAAGGAAAAACCGCGACCACTTGGGACTTGGAAACCACATCGATAGTGGTCTCCAAAAAATAATAGTCTCTAGCTGGCTGCAGTTGGCCATCCAACATAGAAAAGCCCGCTTTGAAGCGGGCTTTCTCGTCCATTGGGCCTGGTGTCGCCGTTGTAGGAGTGAGCCTGCTCGCGATGAACTTAAGGACAACGCGCTCTACAGAACGTACACGTTATCGTTAACGTCCATCGCGAGCAGGCTCGTTCCTACATTGATCTGTTGAATTCAATACTCACGCACAGGAATGCCTTTGGGACGGGAGTTATAACCCGGCAGATGCAGGCCTCCGTCGACGTGAATGGTTTCGCCCGTGATGAAACGCGACATCTCGGACGCAAGGAATACCACCACTGGGCCAATGTCGGCTTCAGGCTCGCCACAACGGCCCAGTGGACGCATGGAAGCAGACATCTCGGCAAAGCCGGGGTTCTCTGCGGCGAGCTTGTGAAAGGTGGCACCCATTGCCGTAGGAGCGATGGCGTTGGTGCGGATGTTGAACCGCCCCCACTCGGATGCAGCACTGCGGGTCAGCCCGACAATGGCCGACTTCGCCGTGTTGTAGTCGCCATGCAACCAGGCACCGATTTCGATATCGATAGAGTAGAAGTTGATGATCTTGCCACCGCCCCGCGCCTTCATATGAGGCAGCGCGGCTTTCATCGCCCACCATGCAGCCCACACTGTAGAACCTAGGGTTTGCTCCAGCATGGCATCGGTTTTTTCTTCCAGGAGCACATTGGGGGTGGGCGCAAAGGCGTTGTTGACAAGGATGTCCAGCCCCCCGAATTGATCGACGGCCAATTGCACGGCGGCCTCGATATCCGTTTTGCTGCACACGTCTGTCTTGATGAATACAGCCTGGCCACCTAACGCTTTCAGTTCGGCGACTACGGCCTCTCCACTGGCGACATCCAGTTCGGCGACCACTACGGCAGCACCCTCTTTGGCAAAGTTCAGCGCAATACCGCGCCCAATCCCGCCGCCTGCACCGGTAATCAGCGCAACCTGTTCATTTAGCAGTGCCATAGCCACTCCGTTTTTTGTTTTTTTGTGAACATTATTGGTTATAGTGTCTAAATATAGCGTATTTTTTCAAGCTAAACAGTATTGGAACAAGGATATTGAGGATGACTGTATTTCGTCGGCGCATAGACATCATTGCTCACCCTGTCGATGGCACAGGTGAAGTCCGCGCGGCTCTGGAAGATGACTTTCACCACTTCCGTGTATGGGTTCGCCACCACGAAGGCGAAGTGACTGCCATTGGCGGTGAAGCGCTGCGCTACCCCTTTTCCATGTGCCCACAGGCTTGCGGCCCATTACAGCTGTTGTTAGGCATGAAACTGGACCGGATAGCCCACTCAGTCACCCGGCAGGCCGACGCCAGCCATCAATGCACCCACCTGTTCGACTTGGCGGGCCTTGCCATTGCAGCCGCCGCACGCGGCACCCACCAGCGACGTTATGACATCAACATCGGCCGACGCATCGCCAATCGCACCCGCGCAACCTTGATATGCGATGGCGTTGAAGATCTGGTCTGGGACGTCGATGGCACATTGATCGAAGGTCCGATGCCCTATTCCGGCATCAATCTTCGCGAAGGCATGGCTCGCTGGGCACTCAATACACTCAACGAAGAAGTCGCCGAAGCGGCCCTTTTACTTCGTCGCTGCACGCTGATCTCAATGGGGCGCGCCTTCAACCTTGATGAGGAGATTCACGCCGCAAGCACCGCGCTCTGCTACAGCCAACAGCCCGTACGCGCCGAGCAGGCACTGCGAATGAAGGGATCTACCCTGGATTTCACCCATGAACAACTCAAGTTGTGCGCCGAGGACCAGGATTGGTTGAGACAAAGGCCTTAACCAGGCTGCTTCTGGCGCAAGAGCTACACGACCGACAACTGCCAGGCCCGACGATCCGGGTTCGCCCCGGACCGCCGATATGACTTAGAGGAAGACGGCCAGGTTGGGTGTGCCGAGCACCGCCTGGTCGAGGATGACTTCACGCCGGGAAAGCTTGAACCCCGCCTCATGCAGACGCAGCACGTCACGTCGCTCACCACTGATGACGTCAACATGGTGATCGTTGAAACGGCTACGGGTCAGTAGCAGGTAACTGGTCACCACAAACTCATCGCTCTTGTCGGTTTCTTCGACAAACACGTTGGTCACCAAACGCCGGGTACGCGAGGGAGGATCTTCCGCCCAGGCGCTTTTACCGGACAGGCGCAAAATGCGGCCCATGATCGAACGGTAGTCATCGTGATAGTGCTGGACACTGCGCACAATGGTGGTTCTCAACTCGGACGCCACGCGAGTCTGGCGTAGCGGCACGGTGTACACCAGGTCGGTGTCCAGGCGTTCGGCCCACTCCTGCAGGCGAATCTGGTCGAGCAGCGTGGCTTCCTCGTAGAGAAAGGTCACCACATCGTTGTAGATTGGCGAGCCCACCGGCACCCGCTTTGTGCCGACTGGGGAACCCGGCTGGATATCCTCCACGCCGCGTTGTTGAACCTGAGCCATGAGTCACTCCTCACTTTTATTCTTGTGCTTGTAAATGCTGTATCCGGCGACTGCGGCCCGCGGGGGCCGCTTTCGAACCAGGCCTGGCGAACGCTTATTGGTCGTCCGAGGCGGTCATCAGTTCGTGCCAGTACAACCACCAGTGCCACTGGGTATCGTCCTTGGTAAACCCTTCATTGACGATGCCGGGGCCTGGCCAACCCTCAGGTGCTCCGGTTTCAAAGCATGCCTGGTATTTCAGCGTGCTCTTGCGGCCCATCGCGCCTTTGGCGGCCAGGGTCATGTGCGGCCAGGTATCGGAGTCATCCTGCTCGACCATGCCCGAGGTGCCGAACAACTGGATGGTTTGCTTGAGCATCTTGTCGCGCAGTTCAGGGGATGCGTCTTTCTCGGCAAACACCCAGTTGACGAACTCTAGCTTGTCCGGGCCGCGCGGCACGTAAGCGTGCAGGGTCATCGACCCGACTACGCTGCCGTCCGGCTGCGGAATGTAGACGAAGCCGAAAAGAATGTTCGGGAACATCCCACCGACTTGCGGCGGCATGCTGGTCAGCACTTTCAACTGGTCTTCCGACAAATTGCGCGCCAGCTGCTCGACCATGTCGGCAGTCATGCCCGCAGGCGGCAATGCTTCCAGTTTTTGCTGCACGGTCAGTTCGGCAGGGTCGAGGCCGGTCAGGCGCTTGATCTTGCGCGCCAGGTCGATGCAGCGCAGCGCATGGCCGTGGGGCGAGCTGATTTCGACGCCGATCATTTCCGGGCTGAGATCGGCGGTTTCACCCTCGCCCTTCTTGGCGTAGTTGCCCACTTCACCGAGCCAACGGTGCAAGGTCAGCGTGTGGAAGCCATCGGCCGCCGATTGCTCGCCCGCGGTTTTCCAGTTGGCATTGACGACAAAGCGCTGGGGTGGACCGAGCACTTCCATGCCCTTGTCGGAACGACAGAACAACATGTCGTAATACCACTTGGCATCGCCCAGGAACTCGTCAAACGACGGTCCTTCGATGTTCCAGGTGGCAAATACCAGACCGCCATACAAGGTGACCCGAGCCTTTTTCAGACCCAGCTCTTCCTTGGGCAGCATCTTGCCGTGCATGCATTCGCGCTCGACCGGCGAGCCGATGAAATCACCATTGGGGCGGAAGGCCCAGCCGTGATAGATGCATTTATGAATTTGCGTGTTGCCGCAATCGGCGGTGCTGATGCGCATGCCGCGGTGCGGGCACACGTTGAGGGTGACGAACACCTCGCCCTGCTTGCCACGGGCAACAATGACCGAATCAGACCCCATGTCACGGACCATGAAGTCTCCGGAATTGGGGATTTCCGACTCATGGCCCAGGAGTACCCAGATCTTGCCGAAGATTTTCTCCATTTCCAGCTCGTAAATTTCGCGGTCGGACAACACGCGCATTTGTACTTCACGGCTGGATGGATAGATCAGGTCCGAGACCTTGGTTCCATCAGACAATACGGGGCTTGTTCTTGTTAGCATGATTGCCTCCTAATCAGAGCGTCACGACAGTGGTCGCAACGAAATATAAGACACTTTCTTTATTTTTGTACATAGAATTCACTTTCTACTTGTAAGTGAATTCTTCAACATTCGTGTAACGTCAGTTCTTGCCAGTCGCGGTGCCCACCTGGGTGCGCAGCACGCCAATACCGTCGATCTCCAGCTCGACCACGTCACCGGGCTTCAAATAGCGCAATTGCTCCAGTCCACAGCCGTTACCGACCGTGCCGGAGCCGAGAAACTCACCGGGGTACAAGGTTTCCGAGCGGGACACGTGGGCGATCACGTCCTCGAAGCTCCAGCGCATGTCGCGGGTATTGCCGCGCCCCCACTCCTCCCCGTTGACCCGGGCAACCATGTTCAGGTCGTAGGGATCACCCAGTTCGTCTGCGGTCACCAGGCACGGCCCCATGATGTTGGCTGTGTCGAAATCCTTGCTCTTGGCCGGACCGAGCATGCCGGGCATTTCCAGGGCCTGTGCGTCGCGCGCGCTCATGTCGTTGAAGATGGTGTAACCGACGATATGCGAACGGGCGGCTTCACGACTGATGTCCTTGCCGCGCTTGCCGATGTAGCAACCGAACTCCAGTTCGAAATCCATTGCCCGACTGAAGCTCGGCCACTGGAACTCATCATCGATGCCGATCACCGCGAAACGGTTGCCCTTGTAGTAGATGGGCTGCTTGTTGAAAGTCTCGATCACCCGGTCGTCGGCGCGAGTGTTCATCGCCTTCAAGGTCGCTTCCGGGTCTTCGGTACGCAACGCCCGGGCGCGCCGGGCCGCCGCGAAACTCTGGCGCAGGTGCAACTCGAAGCAGGAGCAATCGCGCATCTGCGGTGGCGGTTGGATCGGTGCGCGAAGTTTCACACTGGCGCGCTCCAGCACTGCCGCCGAGGGGGCCTTGGCCACCAGGGAGCGGGCCAACTCCAGCGCCGGCTCACCGGCTTCCACCAGGGACAGAATACTGCTCAGTGCCGGGGTTTCGCGGCTTTCCAGCAAGCGGTAGGCGATTTGCAGGTCTAGCACCTGTTGGTCCTGGTTGAGCAACGCACCCGCTCGATCAAAGCCCTCGGCATCGGTATAGGTCACCAGTCTCATACGCGGCCACTCACAGGCAGCAGCGCACCGGTTACCGCAGCGGCTTCGTCGGACAACAGGAACGCCACTACCGCTGCCAGCGCTTGCGGCGTCACCCAGCGGCTGCTGTCGGCATCAGGCATGTCGGCGCGATTAGTGGGTGTATCGATGATGCTTGGCAGCACGGCGTTGACCGTGACACCACGATCTTTCAGCTCTTCGGCCAGGGCTTCGGTCAACCGGGCGACACCGGCCTTGGAGGCTGCATAAGCCCCCATACCTGCCGCGGCCTTGACCGAGGCCAGCGCGCCAATGTTGACGATGCGTCCTGCCGTGGAATCCAACAGATGCGCCAGCGCCGATTGAGAACTGACCACGGCGGTACGCACGTTCATCTGGTAGAGACGATCCCAGGTCAGCAGGTTACCGCCTTCGACCGTCTCCCAGGCAAAACCGCCCGCGACGTTGACCAGACCATCAATACCGCCCCACTGCGCGGCGATCTGCTCGAACGCAGCACTGGCCGACTCGGTCGAAGTCAGGTCGACACCGCCCAGGCACAGCAGGTTTTCCGTGTCCAGCAGGGAGGCAGGCGCCTCGCTGCGATCCAGCAACGCAACCCGGGCGCCACGTGCCAGCAGAAATGTGCCAAGTGCGCTGCCGAGGGCTCCAAACCCACCGGTGACGACTACCCTTTTGTCCAGTAACGACTGGGACATCGCGAAATCCTCTTGTTGTTGTTTTACGGTGCGAAGGTTCGATTCGCGCCTTCGTCGGTACAAATATATGACACTTTTATAAAATATGTTCAAATGATACCGTATGACTTCAAGTCAAACACTCACCTGCGGACCGCTGATGCCTAGAAAACTTCCTGCACTCAACGCCGACAACCTTGCTTTCTGGCAAGGCGGCAAACAGGGCGAACTGCTCATTCATCGCTGCGCGGCCTGCACCCAGTATTTCCATCCGCCCGCGCCGCTCTGTCCGCATTGCGCAAGCTTTGACGTGGCGCCAGAAGCGGTGTCCGGAAAAGGCAAGGTGCTCAGCTACACCATCAACCACCAGGCCTGGACCCCTGACCTTGTGGAGCCTTATGTGGTGGCAATCGTCGAGCTGGTGGAACAACCCGGCTTGCAATTCGTGAGCAACGTGGTGGGCCTGCCGGTCACGGATGTGCATATCGACATGCCGGTACGAGTCAGCTTCCTCAATGTCGAGGATGTCTGGTTGCCTCTGTTCGAGAAGGATCAGTGATGTTCGATCATCGTTATGAAAAAGACGTAGCCATCACCGGCATCGGCCAATCGGAAGTCGGCCGACCGTCGAACAAGTCAGCCATGCGCCTGACCCTCGAAGCCTGCCTGGAAGCGATAGCCGACGCCGGGCTGCAACGCAGCGATATAGATGGCGTGGGCTGCTGGCCGGGTGACAACAACAATGGCGACGCGTTTTCGCCGGTCGGCCCCAGCGCACTGAAAAGCGCTCTTGGACTCAACGTCAACTGGTTCGGCGGCGGTTACGAAGGCCCCGGCCCCCTCACTGGCGTGATCAATGGTGCCATGGCGATTGCGGCGGGCCTGTGCAAGCACGTACTGGTGTTTCGCACCATCACCGAAGCGTCGGCCCGCCTGGTCAACAAGCAAGCGAGTGCCCTGACCAACAAAACCCAGGGGCGCGACAGTAGCTACGCCTGGCAGTGGTTCACGCCTTTCAATGTGTTATCGGCGACCAATCTGATGGCGCTGTATGCCCAACGCCATTTCCATGAATACGGCACCCGACCGGAGCAGCTGGCACAGATAGCCCTGACCTGTCGCCAGAACGCCATGCGCAACCCCAAGGCGGTGTTTCGCACGCCGATGAGTATGGAGGACTACATGGCGTCGCGGATGATTTCCACTCCGCTGCGCATGTTCGACTGCGACGTGCATTGCGATGCATCGACTGCCATCGTCCTGTCGCGCCGGGATATCGCCCAGGATCAACCCAACCAGCCGATCCGCATCGAGGCCATGGGAGCTGCATTGAACCAGCCCTGGTCCTGGGACCAGATCTCCCTGACCAAAATGGCTGCCTTCGATGTCGGTCAGATGATGTGGGCACGCACTGACTACAGCCCGCAGGATGTCGAATCTGCGCAGTTGTACGATGGGTTTTCGATTTTGACCCTGATCTGGCTCGAGGCCCTGGGCCTGTGCCCCGTCGGGGAAAGCGGCAGGTTTGTCGAGGGTGGCACACGCATCGCACTGGATGGCAGCTTGCCAATCAATACCAACGGCGGACAACTATCCGGTGGACGCACCCATGGCCTGGGTTACGTGCATGAAGCCTGCCTGCAACTGTGGGGCCGTGCCGAAGGGCGGCAAACCCGCGAGCACCGCGTCAGCACGGTAGCCGCAGGGGGCGGCCCGCTGGGGGGCAGCCTGCTGCTGGTCCGGGAGTAACGGCATGGCTCAGTAAAGTACGCCGGCCACTTCGCTGCAGAACTCGATCAGTGCCTTGCCCAGTTCGGCAAGGCCCTCTTCATCGCGCTGCCCGCGGAACATCACCGCGGAAACGGTGAAGTCGATGCTGTGGGTCGGTGAGTACACAGGCGCCGCGACGGCAAGAATCCCACCCGAGAAATGCCCGTCGTCCACTGCCCAACCACGCTCGGCAGCGACCCGGACTTCTTCCCGGAAAACCTCCAGCGACAGCGGCTGGGCCCAGCGAATGGTATCGAAACTGCTTTGTACCTCGGGATCGTCGAGGTCGATCTGAGTGGCGAACAAACGCCCGCTGGCGCCCATCAGAATCGGCAGGCGCTGACCTTCGGCCATGTCGATGCGCACATCAGTCGGGCTGGCAGCGGAGCTGACAATGACGATGCGGTCGGGGCTCATCTTGCGCCAAAGGGTGATGGTTACCCGCTGGCGCGCGGCCAGGTTCTGCAGCAGGGGTTTGGCCATCTGCACGCGGTGGCCCTGGGTGACCAATTGCTCGACCAGACGCGCCAGGCCCAGGCCCACGGAGTAACGCTTGGACATGGCACTGAAGTCGACCACGTCCTCTTGCACCAGCGTGCGCAGGATGTTGAAGCAGGTGCTGGGATTGATCTTCAGTTGTCGGGCGATGTCCACCGAGCGTTCCGGTGTGCCCACCTGGCTGAGGTAACGCAGGATGCGTATCGCGTTGGAAACGGGTTTGACGAGTGTTGCGCCGGCTGATTTGTTGTTGTCGTTGACGTCGGTGAAGTCCATGCCCAATCCAGTCACTTTATAGTGTCGCCATTCTAGCCTGAGAATGAATCGCGCCGTAAAGTTTTGTCTGGGAATTATTCGAACATTTCAGCCCGGTTGTCTGACCAGAGGTTGATGGATCAGCCGGCGGGTTTTCAGGTCCTCGCGACGAAAACGTTCGATGAGACGCTCCTGGATATGGTCTGCCTGAGTCACCCGCGTCTGCTGGCGCAAGTACTCCAGCCAGGATTCGACAATGAATCGCTCGCTGTAGAGCTGCGGGTTGGCCATGTCGCGGTACAGTCGCCAGTTCTGCGCACCGTTGCGCCGGCGCGCCTTGCCTACTGCGTACACGGCAGCCAGGAAGTCATCGCAGTCCGGCGCCGTCACCTGGTACACGATCTCTACCGATACCGGTCCATCGGCATGGGACACTGGGCTGGCCAGCTGAAGTTTGTCGGTCAATTGCACTTCGGCGAAATCTGCCTCCTGACCCAGCTCCACACGACCGTTACGGGTCAACAGAATGCCGACCAGCAACAAAAGCGCAGAAAGCAACAGGCTCTGGCTCAGTCCCACGTACTCGGCCAGCGCCCCCCAGATCGCACCGCCGGCGGCCATCGAACCCATGAGGATCAACACATAGACCGATGCGACCCGTGCGCGAACCCAATTGGCGGCATACGTCTGCACAACCGTGGAAATGGTCGCATTGACCGCCATCCAGCCAAACCCTGCAAGCAACATCATTGCGCAGACCCCATAGCGGTTATGGGACAGCGCGGCGGTGAGGGTCGCGAGGGCAAAGGCGATGGCACCGCACACCAGCAGATGACGCATGCTCATGACTCGATACAGACGTGGCAAGTTGAGCGCCGCCAGCACGGCGCCCGCGCCAAGAAACGCCATGAGCAAGCCGTAACCGCCGGCGTCCATACCCAATTCCTGCTTGGCTACCAGGGGCATCAATGCCCACAAAGCGCTGGCGCAGCTGGTGAATACCAACACCTGCTTCATGGCGCTGAACAATACCGCCGAATGACGGATATAACGCAGGCCGCTGCGCATGCCTCCCGTCAGGGTTTCCGGTGGCAAGCCCACGGCTGGCGGGTTGGGTACCAGGCGAAAGAGGAAGAGCAGCACCAAGAACATGCACAGCGCGATGACCAGAAACACCGAAGTGGTGTTCCAGTAAGCAATCAACGCACCGGCCAGCGCTGGCCCCAAAGCGCGGGTCGCGTTGATGGAAATGCCGTTCAAGGACACGGCCGCAGGTACCTGATCGCGGGAAAGTACACCGACCATGGTGACCATCCACGCCGACATCCCCAAGGCACTGCCGGTGCCCAGGACAAAGGTAAACGCCAGCAATCCCCAGGTTTCCAGATGTGCGCTGTACGCCAGCCCGCACAGCACCAGCGCGGCGAACAGCATCATGCACTGGGTAATGATCAGCCAGTTGCGACGATCGACCCGATCGGCAATCACGCCGCCCGGGAAGGCAAACAGGAACACCGGCAGGGTCACGGCGGTTTGCACCAGCGAGACCATCGCCGCAGACGTGGTCAATGTGGTCATGATCCACGCCGCGGCAACTGTCTGCATCCAGATCGCCATATTGACCACTGCGCCTGCCAGCCATAAGCCGCGGAATGCTTTGTTGCTGAACGGCGCCCACGCCGACCCCTCGCTCATCATCAATCCTCGGCGTTTGTATCTGTAGAAATCTGCGCTTAATCAACCAGCGGTTGGCCCAGTCGCCCCACCGAACGCGCAGGGCTAAGCCGGCGTGGATGAGCAATGGTGTTGCGCAGTCGGCCGATGCCCTGGATCTCCGCTTCGACCCGATCACCCGGCCGCAGAAAACGCCCGCTCTCCAGCCCCACACCGTGGGAGGAACCGGTAAACACCAGATCACCCGGACGCAGACTGATCCGCGCATCCAGATAGTTGAGCAGCTCATCTAGGGCAAAGATCATCTGCCGGGTGTTGTCCTGCTGCCGCGTTTCATAGTTGACGCTCAGGCGCATATCCAGTGCGGGTTGCCCTGCCACACCCAACTCATCTGCGGTCACAATCCATGGACCTACAGGCGTGGTGCGGTCCATGGCCTTCTGGGTCAACAGGTCCAGGCGCCCAATCTGCTTGCCGGCATCCCGCGCACTGATGTCATTTCCCACCGTATACCCCAGCAGACAGGCACTGGCATTGGGCTCATCCAGCAACGGCCGGCCCACGACAGCGACCAGTTCCACCTCGTAATCGAGCTGGGTGGTCAGCGGCGAGTAATCGATCTCATCATAAGCACCAACCAGCGCCGACTCAGGTTTCATGTACGCCAGCGGGTGCGCCGGCGCATCACTGCCCAGACGCTTGAGGTGGCTCAGGTAATTGAGGCCCACACCAAAAACCCGACTGCCCGGTTCCAGCGGCGCAAGCAGGCGCGCAGCCGACAAGGGCAACCATTCGCCAGTCAGGTCAAGGGCATCCGGCGCGAGCTGCACTCCCAGCCCGGCCCACTGGGTGAATGGCGCATTGATCCGCCGCAGGCGATCCGACTGCGCATCCAATAACGCCCAGAACGCCTGCCCGGCTACCTCGACCCGAGCCAGACGCATCTCAGCGTCTGGCCAGGTAGATGGGCAGATATTCGGCGTCGAGCACTTCTTCCGGTGTCTTGACGCTAGCCCCGAGAATCGGACCGACCATTTCGTGGCCCCACAGGCTGAGCTTTTCCGGATTCAACTCGTAAGGGTCGCCTTGCCATGGCTCGATTTCCGCAATGGTCTCGAAGGCAAAGCCTGACGGGTTGAAATGGTAGAACGACAGGTGCGGATCCTGGGCATGCTGACCGAGGGTCATCATCATCGGCAGTTCGCGCTGGCGCACGATGTCGTAGGTTTCACCGACATCACGCACGTTGCGCACAAATAGCCCGACATGTTGCACGCCCATGCGTCCCGGGCCGTGGCCGTAAGCAATGTCATGACTGGTGTGGTGATTGAGTTTGGAACGGAAGAATCCGGTGCGCCCTTTGCCCGCGCCGGCGCCATACCAGCTGAAGCCCATGACGTTGAGCAGGAAGTCTTCCAGTTCCGGCGTGTAGTCCGGGGTGATCAGCACCACGTGGCCTGCCCCACGTTCGTCGGCCAGGAAACCACTGTGTGGACGCCCTGGCTGGAACGAGCGCGGCAGCCATTTTTGCCCGTAAAAGAGTTCGTGCTGATACCCAACCGGGTCGCGGAAGCGCACCAGCTCGCGAACACCACGTTTTTCACAGAGTTGTGCATCGCCACGGGAGTATTCGACATTGGCCGCGGCCAACTTCTTGATGCCGTCCTCGAACGCCATGCGCCCCACCGCTTCCCAGCCGATATAAGCAATTCGGTCAACTTTGCCCGGATGGAATGCGAAGCGGTGACGGCGATCGTCGATTTTGAAATACAGCGACTCAGGGTCACTCTCGGGATTCTTGCCGATACCAAAGCCCATCACCTGCGGGCCGTACTCACGCCACGCCTCGAGATTGGGGGTTTCGAAGCCCATGTAACCGATACCGATGATGTCCACGTTATTCACCTTGTTATTGTTCGAGATGAAAGGGTGCCAGTGGCACCTGCCCCGACGCTGCGTGTGTCAGACCGCCAGTAACCCGCCGTCGATGACGAAGTCAGAACCGGTAATGAACGAAGCCTCATCCGACGCGACGAATACCGCCATGGCCACCACTTCTTCGGGTTCGCCGGGACGGTCCATCAATACACCGTCCAGCAGCATGGCGCGCATTTTCGGGTCGTCCAGAAACGGCCGGGTACCCGGCGTGGCGACAAACCCCGGGCTCAGGCTGACCGCACGAATACCGAACGGCGCACCCTCCACGGCCAACTGGCGAGTGAAGGACACCACGGCGCCCTTGGCGGCCGAATGCGCGGCTATACCGGCGACTTTCGAACCGCCCCAGGCCGCGGTAGACGACACGTTGATGATCACTCCTCGCTGCTCGGCCAAGTGCTGCCAGGCGTACTTGGTGGTATAGAACAGCAGGTCGATTTCGTTGCGCATGGTGAACTGCCAATCTTCGATCGACATCTCGCTGACCAGCCCGAAACGTGCGGCGGAAGCGTTGTTGTAGAGGACGTCAATGCGCCCGTGCTCAGCGACGGCGGCATCGATCCAGGTCTTAGCCTGTTCGTGATCGCCCAGGTCGACGGGCGCCGAGCCATACAAGGTGAACCCCTCGGCTCGCATCAAGGCTGCCGTCTCTTCATGTCCTTCGGCATTGAAGTCGCAGCCGACCACAATCGCCCCTTCGCGAGCAAAACGCAGCGCCGCAGCGCGGCCCTGGCCTCCGCCGGTCCCGGTAATCAATGCGACTTTATTGTTTAAACGTCCCATCAGCACATCCTCACCTCAGTGGTTATCACGTTGCGGCTGACGCTCGCACCATTAAACGGCTTCGTCTTCAGGGGTGATGGGTTCCAGCCAGATGGCCTCTGCCGGGCAGGCAGCAGCCCCTTCACGGGCTTCCTCCTCCAGTTCTGGTGGTACACGGGCATCGTCCATGTACACCAGGCCGTCGGCATCAAGTTTGTACAGGCTGGGGCAGATCGCGGCACACAAACCGTACCCACAGCAGCGGCTACGGTCCGCCACGGCTTTGAATTGCGCTTTTTCTGAACTCACTTTTTTTCTCCTTATCAGGTCCAGTCACAGCAAATTATGAACACTTATTTATTTTATGTGCAATTAGTTTTTAACGCAGATATGCTGGAGTCACCTGAAGGACCTCTGTGCCACACATGGATTCGCCGGGGGAGCGGGCTCGCTACCCCCATGTTGAACACGGCCGGACCAGATTGATTCAATGGTAAGTGTTTCGCAGGAAATTCGTTTGTCCGTGAGTCAGATAGCAGTGCTGGACAAAGCGGAAATCCTGATTTTATTCTGAATAAAAAACCAGATTCTGTTCAAAGAATCTGCTGGCGGTGGTCCACATCACCATCCAAAGCAGTGCTTGGCTCAACAAAACCTATAAGGAAGCCAACTTCATGCACCCGTCCAAAAACGAAGCGGCCATTGATCTTCATGAATTCCGGCAAAGCTGGAAGATCCTGATTCTGGCTGTCGCCGGTGTCGCCATCAGCATCAATGCCGCCCTACTCTATGGCTTCGGCACCCTGGTCGTGCCGCTGGGCGATGCCTTTGGCTGGAGTAAAAGCGAACTGCAGGCCTGTATCACCTTCCTGTTTGGTGGCGCCGTGGTGTCCTTGCAGTTGGTGGGTTGGTTCAACCTGCGCTACGGCATGAAGCGCGTCACGGTGATTTCCCTGCTGTTGTTGTCGCTCGGCTACCTGGCGACCACTCAACTGACCCAATCGATCTGGTCGATGTACATCGCCTTCGCGTTGCTGCCCATCATCGGCATGGGCGCTTTGGCGGTCACCTGGACGCAATTGATCAGCCTGTGGTTCGACAAAAATCGTGGCCTGGCACTGGCCATCGGGCTGTCCGGTACTGGCGTCACCGCCGCAACCATTCCCCGCCTGATGGCGTGGGGCATTGAACAATGGGACTGGCGCGCGGCCTTCGTGATTCTCGCGCTGCTCAACCTGTTGGTGCTGCTGCCGCTGATTCTGCTGTGGTTCAAGCTCCCCGTTGCCCAGGGCAACCGTGATGACGCCAGTGCGCTGGAGCAATTGCCCGGCATGGGCTTTCGTGAAGGCATGGGCTCGCTGAAATTCTGGACCTGCAACCTGGCACTCGGCCTGGTGATTTCTTCGATTGTCGGCATGGTCACCAGCACCGTGCCCATGCTGCAAGCCAGAGGTTTGTCCGCTGCGCAAGCCGCCACCATCTTCAGTGGTTTTGGTATCTCGCTGATCTTCGGCCGCATGTTGATCGGCTACCTGCTCGATCGGTTGTGGCCGCCAGCGGTGTCCGCGCTCAGCCTGGTTTTGCCCGCCGTCGGGTGTTTCATCTACCTGAGCCCGACCAGCGAATTCGCCCCCCTGCTGCTGGCGGCCGTACTGGTCGGTTTTGGCGCCGGGGCAGAATTCGACATTGCCGCTTTCCTGATTGCCCGCTACTTCGGTTTGCGCGAGTACGGACGTCTGTTTGGCGTCCATCAGGGTTTGAACACCGTAGCCTCGGCGCTGGCGCCGCTGCTCTTCGCCTATCTGTTGGCACGCACCGGCTCATATACCGCGATGCTGGTCTACAGCGCCGCTTGCTGCCTGATCGGCCCTTTGTTGTTACTGACCCTGGGGCGAGTGCCGCGTTTCAACGCACAAACAGTTCCCAGTCAATCCTGAGTTCCCCAACAAGAATCGGAGCAGAACATGCCCACATTGACGTTTATCGAACACAACGGCACCGCCCATCAAGTCAAAGGCGACATCGGGCAATCGGTGATGCAGGCCGCTACCTTCGCCTCGGTGCCGGGCATTCCTGCCGATTGCGGTGGTGCCTGCAGCTGCGCCACCTGCCACGCCTATGTCGACGAGGCCTGGCTGAACACAGTCCAAGCGCCCGAAGGCATGGAAAACGACATGCTCGAGTACGCTTTCGAACGCCGTGACAACAGCCGCCTGAGCTGTCAGTTGATCATCAGCCAAGAGATGGACGGCATGGTTCTGCACCTGCCGTCGTCGCAATTCTGAATGTGCTTGAAGGAGCTCCCATGACCCTCGCCTCAGTCGTTATCGTCGGTGCTGGCCAGGCCGGTTTTCAGGTCGCTGCCTCCTTGCGTCAGGAAGGCTATGACGGGCGCATTACCCTGATTGGCGATGAGCCAGGCCTGCCGTACCAGCGCCCCCCCTTATCCAAGGCCTACCTCCTGGGCAAGATCCAGGAGACCAATCTGCTATTCCGGCCAGCCGAGTTTTATGCGACCCAGCGTATTGAGCTGTTGCATAACCAGGCGACAGCCATTGATCGAGTGAACCGTCGCGTGGTTCTAGCCAGCGGTGATGCAATCAGTTATGACCATCTGGTCCTGGCCACCGGGGCGCACAACCGCCCGTTGCCGGTGCCAGGCGGTGAGCTGCCGCAAGTATTCGGCATCAAGACCAAAGCCGATGCCGATGCCCTGGCACCGCTGGCGAAAGCCGCGCGCAACGTGGTGGTGATTGGCGCGGGTTTCATCGGCCTGGAGTTCGCAGCAGTGGCAGCAGCACTGGGTGCTAACGTTCATGTGCTGGAGCTTGCTGAGCGGCCAATGGCGCGTGCGGTGTCGAGGGAGATGTCAGAGCTGTTCCGCCAGGCACATGAACAGTGGGGTGTGCATTTCGACTTCCGCCAGGGCTTGAGCCGCATCGATGGCGACAACGGCAAGGTCTGCGCCGTGCAAACCGCTGACGGGCGCGTCCTGCCCGCCGACCTGGTGGTGTTCGGTATCGGAGTGATCCCCAACGCGCAACTGGCGACCGAAGCGGACCTGGCCATCGAGAACGGCATCAAAGTCGACGCCAACCTGCTCACTTCCGACCCGCGAATCTCCGCCTTGGGCGATGTTGCCAGTTTCCCTTGCCTGCAAAACGATGAACAACATACCCGCCTCGAGTCGGTGCAGAACGCCATCGACCAGGCCCGCGCAGTGGCCTCAAGGTTGATGGGCAAGCCGGCGCCCTACAGCGCCCTGCCCTGGTTCTGGACCGATCAGGGCGACCTGAAGCTGCAAATTGCCGGACTCTCCCACGGCTACGACAGCACGGTGGTCCTTGGTTCTGCCAAGGACAAGCAGCTTTCCGTGCTGTGTTTCCGCAATGATCGACTGGTGGCCGTGGAGTCCTGCAATCGCATGGGCGATCACATGGCCGCGCGCAAGATCCTTGCCCGGGCGCCCAAACTGACGGCAGCCGAAGCCGCCGCCGACGGTTTCGACCTGAAAGCCTGGGAAGCGGCCAACCGCGACTGAGCGCGCTCGGCCAGGTAAAGCCCACAGCCGCGCCCGCCTCCAAGCTGACGCGGCATTTTTTTTGCACAACGACTGGAGCGATGCAATGAATAAAGTCTGGTTTGTTACCGGTGCGGCCCGCGGCCTGGGTGCCGCCATTGCCAAAGCCGCATTGGCCGACGGCGACCGCGTGGTGGTCACTGGCCGTCGTGTCGAACCGCTGGAAAAGGTCTTCGCCGAATACGCCGGGCGCGTTTTAGCAGTGGCCCTGGATGTGACCGAAGAAGCCCAGGCACTGGCTGCCGTAGAGACTGCGGTCGCACGTTTTGGCCGAATCGATGTGCTGGTGAACAATGCCGGCTATGGCCAACTGGCTCCCTTTGAAGACAATTTCGCCAGCGATGCCGACAAGCAGTTCGCAACCAACGTGTTTGGTGTGTTCAACGTCTGCCGCGCCGTGTTGCCGGTCATGCGCAAGCAACGCACAGGTCACGTCTTCAACGTGTCATCGATGGGCGGTGTGGTGGGGATGGGTGGAGCGGCGCTGTACTGCTCGTCGAAATTTGCCGTGGAAGGCTTTTCCGAATCCCTGGCCTTGGAAGTGGCTCAGTTCGGCATCAAGGTCACGCTGGTGGAGCCGGGGGTTTTCCGTACCGACTTTCTCGACCCCAGCTCCGCGGTCTTTGGCACACGCACGCTTGAGGACTACGCCGCATTCACCGCCAAGGTCAAAAGCGCCTCGGCCGCGTATAACCACCAGCAAACCGGCAATCCGGCGAAACTGGGGGACGCGTTGGTGCTCCTGGCCAATAGTGAACATCCGCCGTTGCGTTACCTGGCAGGCTCCGACGCCTATCAGCAAATCAGCAACAAGCTCAACACCATGCTCGCGGAAATCGAACTGTGGCGACAGCTTTCCTATTCCACCGATGGCCTATAGGTCGCCAGTGCGCACAGCCTTTTGACAAGGCTGTGCGTCCCCCATTACTGATTGATGAAGTAACGAACAAACAGCTTCCCTTCTTCGAACCGATACAGCTCGATCGTCTCTATGCCTCCTTCCTGCTCGCGAAAGGCATTCAGGTGATGGCACGCAGCTTCATCGCCATTGACAATGCACTGTCGCACCTCGACGCGAATCTTCGGTTGCTGTTGCGCCCACATGCCTTCCAGGACCTGCCAGGCATCGTGCTGTGATTTGCCGACGTATTCGATACTCAAGCCATTGGCCGAGACGCTGCGGTAATGAGCGAAAAAGCCCTCTTTGTCGCCTCTGTTCCAGCAGTCGATCTGACCGTGCAGGAAGTGCTCGATTGCGTGTTTGTCCATGCTCATCTCTTGTTCATCCTCGGGTAGGGTTCAGGCGTGCTGCCGTTGCTGCAGGTTCTTGACGTGCCAGGAATGCCGGTTCCATCTTCAGCCACAGCAGAATGCTGGGGCCAATGATCGCGCAGCAGAAACAGCACACCAGCACCGCTGAATAGCTGCCGTATACGTCGTAAAGATGACCGAACAGCATGGGCACCAGCCCGGAAACGATGGTGATCAGGCACAGGTGCAAGCCAAAGATCCGCGCGTAGTCCTTCAGGCCGAAATAGCGTGCCATCAGGAAGGCCGCCAGATCGAATTCAGCACCGGCGCTGGCGCCGATGCACAGGGTGGCAAGTACCAGCAGCAGTGTGCTCTGCGCCCCACCAAATAGAAAGATCGCACAGCCCAACGCAGGCAGCGCCAGACTCACCGCAGCCACCAAAGAAGGTGAAAAGCGGTCCAGCAGGTACCCCACTAACAACCGCCCGCCGATGATGGAAATGCCGAACGTACTGAAAATCTGCGCGGCTTGCTGGGCACTCAAACCCTTGCTTTGCAGCATCGGCACGATGTTGGTGACCATGCCCACCGTCAACGACACCGACAGTATCAAGGCGACGTTAAAACCCCAGTACATCCCTGAATGCAATGCCTGTTTGAAAGACATTCCGCTCAGCTCCGGGAGCTCCTTCTGCGCGCTCGCATTAGTGTTGAGGGGTTGTGCCGGCATGCGCAACCACATCAACGACAACGGCAGCGTAAACAGCAAGGGCATCGCCCCCAGGGCAATGAATCCAGCTTGCCAGCCGTAGGCGGCAATCAGCCGCGACAACAATGGCGGCAGGATCATCGCCATCAACCCCGTCCCACACAGGATCACCGCCAGCGCCAGGCCACGGTTGCGTTCGAACCAGAGGTTGACCAACTGGGTCCAGGTAATCGCAATCGTGCCGGCACAGACGATCGGCATGCTGAAAAATGCCAGGTACAACCAGCCAATGGAACCCTGGATCCGGGTAATGGCGAAGTAACCGACTATCTGCAGCACGATAGAAAAAATCGCGACTCGTCGCAGGCCGTAGCGGCGGTAGAGCGGACCGACCAACTGCGTGGAGATCGCCACGCCGGCGAACAGAAAGGTGATTGAAGCCTGCAAGTCGCCACGGCTCCAGCCAAAGGCCTGTTCCAACGGAATCACCAAGGTGCCGAAGGCATACAGCAGCGCGGCGGTGATGCTGGTGCAAATGCCAAACAGCCCCAGCAGGACAACGCGCCAGCCACGCTTGAACTCGGAAAAATCATTGCCACCATGGACCGTATTGTTGCGTGTCTCGGTTGTCATCAACTCACTCCCGGCGCAGGCCGCCTTCGCGGATGCGCGACATGATTAATGGCCCTTGAGGATTTCTTCGACTTTGGGCAGTGCGATCATGGTGGCGCCGCCATCCACCAACAACGACGTGCCGGTGATGTAGGAGGCCTCGTTGGAGGTGAGAAACATCACGGCATTGGCAATGTCGGCGGACTCGCCCAGGCGCCCGACCGGGAAATGTGCGGCGAGTTTGTGCGGCAGTTCATCGCCCAGGGTTTCCAGCATGTGGTCAGTGCCAATCAGCCCGGGCTCTATAACGTTGACCAGAATATTCATGGCGCCGAACTCCACCGCCAGGCCGCGGGCAAAGGCGTTCATGAAGGCTTTGCTTGAGCCATAGGCAATCAGGCGTGGTGTGTACTTGCGGTTGGCTTCACCAGAGGAGATGAAAATCAGCCGGCCTTTGTCCACCGCTTTGGACAGGTAGGGCGCGCTGTCCTTGGCCAGCCAGAACAACGACTGGATATTGCTGCGCACGATGTGATCGAAGGTGTCATCGGCCATTTCGGCGATCAGCCCGTGACTGGTGTCAGCGGCGCAATGCACCACGATATCTAGGGAGCCAAAATGTTCTACGCCGCCCTGCACCATTGACTTGATCGCCTCGCGATCGGCGATGTCGCCACCGACCAGGCAGGCTTCACCGCCCAGGGACTTGATTTGCTCGATTGTTTCTTTGCCGTATCGAGGAGTGCGTGCCGACACCACCACTTTGGCGCCCTCGCGGGCATAGGCCAGGGCAATGGCGCGTCCCATGCCTCGACCGGCACCGGTGACCAGTACGACTTTGTCGCGGAATTTCATCGTGATTCCTCTTTATTGTTATGCCCTGTAGGAGCGAGCCTGCTCGCGATAAACCTGAGAACACCACGGGGTGTCAGACATCACGCGGTATCCTTCACGTCCATCGCGAGCAGGCTCGCTCCTACAGGGGGTTCACAGGTTTACAGGTCCTTGCCTGGAACGTTACGGGCCGAGCCGTTACGCCGGTCCGACTCGCCCCAGCCCAGCCAGTGCGAAGGCTCGCGGGTATCGCCAACCCGACGCCAACGCCCTTCCTGCTGAGCCGTGACAGGGAAACCGCCAACGAAGTCGATCATTTCGCCCTTCTCGTCAGGCAGGAATTCCCACTCTTCCTTGCCTTCCAGCACGATTTTGGCCGACTTCAAGAAGTAGCTTCCGTCCTTGTGCTCGGTGTGCCCTTCGATATCGGTGGTGACCCGCACCTCGCCTTTTTCATTGTTGAAAATGGCGTAACCCAGGTGGTCGTGACCGACCATGAAAGAACCGGTATCCCACGTGCCGTCTTTATAAACGGTGACAAAGGACCACCAGATCACATGCTTGTTGTTGTTTACTACCAGGTCTTTCTTGAAGTGGATGGCGCCGCCTTCAGCCATGTAGAACTGGTCCAGCGCCATGGCGCCTTTTACCGGACGCCCCTCGCAGACACCGGCGATATCCCACAACTGTGAAACGTAGAACGTGCCCCACTCCACACCCGGCAAGTACCACTGCAAACCCGGTCCGAGCAGACGACCTTCGAGGTGAAACAAGCCTTCTTCTTTCCAGGTCAGGCGTTCACTGCTGGCCGTGATTTCCCAGCCATTACCGGCTTCACCCGGTTGGCTGGCCCAGCGTGCGGTATCACCTTCCAGGCTATGCACAGGCAGTGGCGTCAGCGCCTGGCGGGCCATTTTTTCGTGGTCCATGCGCAGGTGGACGTTGTCGACGTGGTTGTTCAGGTAGTAGAACTTGGTCGGGTTCGGCGTGCCATTGGGCGCCATCAGCGACCGCACAAATGAATAGATATTGCCCTGCTCATCGCGCACAGAGCCGAACGGCGAGCTCTTGCTCAAATGCAGGCCGAAGAAGCCGCGCTCGGCAGACATCGAAGCGCCAGTGACCTTGTGCGGCCCGACCAGTTGCTGGAAGCCGAAATCACCGCGTTCTGGAATGGTTTTGAACGTTCTCATACTGCCCTCTGTTGTTTTTATCAAGGCCTGGAAACGGATTTGAATCGTGGTTCAGTCCCAGATCACCGGGAGCGTCGACACGCCACGCAGCTGTGCACCGCCGATCTGCGGTACGGGCTGGGTCGGGTCGAGACGCAAGTTGGGGAACAGATCGAGGATCGCGTTGACCGCGCAGCTGATCTCGACCTTGGCAACGAACTGACCGATGCACATGTGCGGGCCAAAACCAAAACCAAAGGATGGTTTTGGCTTGCGGTCGATATCGAAGACATCCGGGTTTTCAAACGCTTCTTCGTCGCGGTTGGCAGACACCACCATGCACTGGACGAATGAGCCCTTGGGAATCTTCACACCGTGAAATTCCACTTCCTTGGCGGTTTCGCGCACTTTGAAAGTGGCTACCGGTTCAAAACGGGTAGTTTCGTCCATCAGCTTGCCGATCAGTGAGCGGTCGGCCTTGACCCGCTCGAGCAAGCCGGGAGTTGTGAGCAGCAAGGTCATCACCGAGCCGAACATGCGCGTGGTGGTTTCCCCGGCCGCCGGCAACAACGAGCGAGTAAAGGTGATCACTTCATGGTCATCCAGCGTGCGCCCTTCGTATTCCGCGCGCAGCAAACGACCGACCACGTCATCGCCCTGGCTGCCCTCGGCGCGACGTTGCACCACGACTTCGGCCAGTGCGTCGTAAAGACCCTTGACGGCGATGCCGGCCTGACGCCGCGCTTCGACCATCTTGCTCGGGTCGATCTGGTTGCCGCCGACAATGGCCAAGGCCCAGGCCGCATATTGTTTGTACTTGGACGGTTCATCCGAGGGGAAGCCCATCAAGGCGTACATGATGCGAATCGGCAGCTCGAGGCCGAACTTCATCAGGTCGGCCTTCTTTGCCGGCAACATTGGCTGGATGTACTCCTCGCGGATCACCTGGTCGATCTGCGGGCGCCACTTGTTCACGGTCTCGGGCATGAATGCCGGTTGCAGCAAGGCGCGCACCTTGCGGTGTTCGTCACCGTCCATGGCCAGAATGATCAAGCCATCGAAAAACGCGCCCAGACCTTCGGCAATAAAGCCGCTGGTGTAGGTCGCACCATCGCGCAGAACAGTCATCACGTCCTGGTATTTGAACAAGGCGAAGGTCGGGCGAGTGCCCTGCTGGGTACCGGCATTGGTTGGCACCCCGAATTGAGTAATGAAATCGCCTTCATAGATGGGTGACTTCAACCGTTGCTCGCGGCACACCGCATGAATATCCAGGTCAGTGCCGCGATACATTTCCGATACGGCGGAATACGCGGTGGCCAGGTCCAGTGCTGCGCTTTCGTTGCTCATCAGGTTCTCCTGTCTTGTTTTTATTGCTCTTGCACACCAAGATTGCCCGGCTGCCAATCCATGGTATGCGGTTGTGTCTGCACCGGTACTGCGCTTCGTTTGACTCTGGGTCAAACGATGGCGCCCGGGTATATGCTTCAAGGTGTGACCCCATTCAACAGGAGGAGTACGAGGTGGCGGTGAAGGCAGGAGAAGGTGGCGAACAGGGCAAACGCAATACGATGAATCGCCTGCTCGCTGCTGCGCGCGTGGAGTTCGCTAAAAAAGGCCTGGCCGGTGCGCGCGTGGAAGAAATAGCCCGGGATGCCGGGGTCACCAAGCAACTGGTCTACCACTACTACAACTCTAAGGAAGGGCTGTTTGTCGCGGTACTGGATGAATCTTCGGACAACATCATGTCCGAGCTGGTCAACCTCAAGGTTGAAGAGCTGCCACCGCCTCAGGCGATGCGCACCGTGCTCAATCACTTCTTCGACCAATACCGGTTTGACCCCTTCCTCGGCAGCCTGGCGCTGGAAGGCATTCGCTACCACGACACCCACGAAACACCGCGTAACCATTTTCTTGAAATGGCACCGAAGCTGATCGCCAAGCTCGACGCGATCCTGGTCCGCGGAGCCGCCAGTGGTGATTTTCGTGCGGACATCAACCCGCGCTTGTTGCTGGCCAGCGCCTCACTGGTGACCACAGGCTGGTTCACCAACCGCTACTCCATGTCTGCACTCGCAGGCCTGGACACTGACTCGGCAGAAGGCATGGCCACCTGGCGCCAGTACTCGGCAGATTTTGTCCTGGCGAGTATTTCGTTGGGTGCAAAAAAAAACGCTGACAGCGTTTAACGACTATCAGCGCGTTGCATAAACACGATCTCTTTGTGGGAGCGGGCCTGCTCGCGAAGGGACAGGTACCTCCAGGATCACCGCCACCTGACACTCCGCCTTCGCGAGCAGGCTCGCTCCCACAGGTTTTATCTATCGACGGCTCAGTTGCCTTTTTTACTCAAGTACTTGCTCACCCGCTTGGCCGCCAACCGCCCTGCCATGCCGTTGACCCCACCGCCCGGATGTATGCCGGCGCTGCCGAAATACAGCCCGGCCACCGGTAAGGTATCGCCGCCCAAACCGTACGCTGGGCGCATGGTGCTCGAACGCATGGAGGTCGTGTCGATATGCACCACGCAGCCATTCACCGTGTTCAAGCGCGCGGTAAAGTCCGGGGCGGCCTCGATGTGACGGCCAATCACCTGCCCTTCGATCCCTTCAATGTAGTCATACAGCTGTTCTTGCACTTGGTCGGCTACCCGTTCACGCAATGCGTCCCAACCCTCGTTGGGGTTCACCGGCATGACCGGCGGATAGATGTACAGTACATCCTGGCCGGCTGGCGCTTGTGAGGGATCGGCGGCGCTCGGTGCGGCCACGGTGATGTAGGGCAACTTCGGTACCTCGCCTCGGGCGCAAGCGGCGAAGTTTTCCAGCACCGCCTCTTCGGTGCCGATCAACATCACGGTTTTACGCAGATCCACACCGTCGCCGCGAATGGCAGCAAAACGTGGCACGGAAATCTGCCCACGCAAGGCAAGATCCACCTTCAGTGGTCCCGAGCCCTTGCCGTTGGCTGGTGCCATGGCGATGCGGGTGAGCAAGTGTTGGGGGATTTCACCACGGGTGACCATATCCAGCGCAGGCTTGGGGTGACAGCCGGCAATGACCGCGCGGGCCATGAACTGGCGACCATCCGCAAGTTTCACCCCTTTGATCCGGCCATCCTTGGCAACGATTTCACTGACGCTGGCCGACACCAGCACCTGACCGCCCAGCTCTTCCAGACGCGCCTGCATGGCGTTGCTCAACTGCTGCATGCCCCCAAGGACACGACCCACACCAAAACGATGGAGGAAACCGAGCAAGGCGTAATAGATGCCACCGCCATCGGCGCTGATATCACCTGCCAGACCGGTCAGTGCACACATCGCGGATATGGTCACCGGATGCTCGAAGCGCTCACGCGCCGCTTGCAGCGCGGATCCCGTCATCAGTGCCATCAGTTCGGGCTTCAAGGCTTTGTGTTTGATCGCGGTGCCGAGCATCTTCAGCTTCACACCCAGGTTGGTCTTCGCCGGGTCGACGCGCATCATCGGCAGCGCGATATCGAGGAACATGTCGATGACCTTCATGAACTCAAGAAACGCCTCGGCGTCCTTGCTGCTGAAGCGGCGAATCTCGGCAGCGGTTTTCTCGCGATCACGCCAGAAAATCAGCGACTGTCCATCTGGATGCAGGTACACATACCCCGGCGCGAGCTCCACCGATTTGAAACCGTGGCGCTCCAGCCCGAGCTCCGCCGGCACGTGGGAATGCACACGCATCGACATCATGTCCAGGGCACAGGGGTGGACCAGGTGCTGCGGTGCTTCGGGTATCAGATAGCCCGATGACGCCATGCCGCCGACCTTGTCCAACGCTTCGAGCACCAGCACTTTCTTGCCTTCCATGCCCAGGTAACAGCCAGCCGAAAGGCCATTGGTGCCACCGCCGACGACGATCACATCGAAGTCGGTGTTTCCCGCTTTGTGGTTCTGATTCATCACTTGCTTCCATGACGTAATTCAACCACGGCGGCGCGCGGCGGCTGTGGTGGCGAAGTACAACCCCAGCGCACCGGACGGTGCACCGAGGCAAAGGTTACATGCCGGTGCGACCCATCTGCGCGAACAACGCGCGCATCGCAACCAGGGATGGCGTGTGGCTGCTGAAACCACCGTCGGCGACCAGAGTGGTACCCGTGACGAAGGAGGATTCGTCACTGGCCAGGAACGCCACCACATCGGCGATCTGCCGAGGTGTACCCAGCTCGGCGGTGCAGTGGTTGTCGCGCAGGATGTCGAGCAAGGGTTCAGGCATGGCGTGTTCCGAAGGCGCCAGGCCGATCTGCACGGCATTGCCGCGAATGCCTTGCTTGCCGTACTGCGAGGCCACCATGCGTGGCAGCATCATCAGCCCCGCCTTGGAAGTGGCGTAGCCGGTCAGGGACATATCGCCCTGCATGCCCAGACCCGAGGTGGCGAAGATGATCGAGCCCTTGCCGTTCTCCAGCATGACCGGAATCACATGCTTGGTGCACAGCACGGCGCCACGCAGGTTGACCGCGATGGCGCGGTCCCAGGCCTGCATGTCGAGGTTGACGAAATCACGGTCCAGCTGGCGTTGCTCGGCATTCAGGATCGCCGCGTTGTTGTGCAAGATGTCGATACGGCCAAAACGCTCTTTCACCTGGGCAACCATTGCCCGCACGTCGTCTTCCGAGGACACATCGGTGGCAATCGCCAAAGCCTGATGGCCCTCGGCGACCAACGATTGGGCAACGGCTGTCGCCCCCTCGAAATTGATATCGATTACGGCAATACTCGCGCCATGGGATGCCAGTACCCGTGCGCATTCGGCGCCCAGGCCGCCACCGGAGCCGGTAATAATGGCCACTCGTCCTGCCAGTTTTCCTGTACTCATGCCCTTATCCTTTTTGTTTTAGGGAGTGGCGCTTTATTCGCCGGTAAAACGCGGTTCGCGCCGTTCGCTGAAGGCCTGGGCCGCTTCGCGGGCGTCCTTGGTCGGGGCCAACAAGGCGAACAGATCAAGCTCCAGGTCCAGGCCACGCTTGAGATCCATTTCCAGTGCCGCCCGCGCAGCCTGTTTGACAAAGGCCGACGCGGTGGGTGGTTTGCTGGCGATGCGCTGGGCAAAAGCCCGCACTTCTTGCACAAGGTTGGCACTGTCACTGGCCAGTCGACTGACCAGACCAATGCGCTGCGCCTGCTCGGCGCCCACCCTGTCACCGGTGAGCAACATGTCCAGTGCCTGACCCGGTGCCACCACTCGGGAGAGTCGTTGCGTGCCGCCGCCACCGGGGATCAGCCCCAGACCGGTTTCTGGCAGGGCGAACACGGCATCGGGAGCGGCGAAACGGATGTCACACGCCAGCACCAATTCCAGCCCGCCACCCATGCAGTAGCCATGAATGGCGGCGATCACCGGTTTGGTGATGCCGTCCAGGGTTTCGATCCAGCGTACGTTTTCCATGCGCTGGCGAACTTGCAAGCTGGACTCTGGGCCGCGGCGTTCCTTGATATCGGCGCCCGCACAAAAGCCCCGTTCGCCTTCCCCGCGAATCACGATCACGCGAATGTCCGGATCCTGCTGCAACAACGCCAGTGCCTGCGGTACGCCCTGGCGGATCTCGTCGTTGATGGCGTTGATCTGTCGGGGACGGGTCAGTACCACCCAGCCCACCATGGCATCGCGCTCCAGGCGCACAGCCTCGTTGATCAGCACGGGGAGTTGCGGATTTTGCGCTGTGCTCATGCAGGGCACTCCTCGAACTCGAAGACCTGACCATTGAGTTCTTGTGGATCGATCTTGATCAATGGACGACCGCCAACGGCCTCCGAGGATTCGATCCACTGGAACCGCGTGCCGCGTGCGCGCAGATCTTCGGCCTTGGCGGCCAGGTCGTTGACGCCGATACGGATGTAGTACGGCCCCGGGCCCCAGTTGTTGACGTAGTGGCCGGCGTCGGTGTTCCAGTAGGTCGCCTCGAGTACATCGAGGGTTGCACTGTTAGGCACGGTGAACCCCATGTGCGCACGGCGGTAGCCTTCGCTGCGGATGTTCTCCACCGGCCCGCTCGGTTCCCAGTCGAGGTTGGTCGACACCTTGCGCAGGGTTTCGTCGAGGTCACGGACCAGGAAGCCACGGGCCGTCACGCGTACCATGTCGCCGGGTTTGAGATCGCGTGGTTGCACCGGTGGCAACTGGTAGGTTTCCGGCGGCATCTGCAATGGCTCGGTCGGCATGATTTCAATGCAAAGGCCACCGTCCACGGATGGCTGGTAGTACGGCTGCTCGGGAGTCGCACCGAGCCACAGGCGGTCGAACGGCATTTCCGGGGTGCGCTGTGCCATGCGGAACGGCAAGCGCCGGCGCATCAGTTTGTCCACCAGTGCGTCGAACTTGTCCCCGTGCAGGGCCAGCACGATGGAGTGAGTGATCATCGGCCGATGATGCCCCTGGAAATCTTTCAGGCTTTCCAGAAAGTCATGGAACAGCGGATCGCCGGGGTTCGGTCGATCCAGGTGCCACTGCGGTTCGATGCGTGTTGGCGACACCGCCAGGGATTTGTGTACCCGCAGAAAATGCGCGATGTACGGGTGATTGTCGAACGCCTGGCGCCAGCGTTCGTGCTTGTAGATCCCGAGCTTGTCGACCAACATTTCCGTCATGCCGTCCGGGTCCGGAACCATCATGTCGGCACTCATCAGTAACTCGAACATACTTCTCTCCTTGCAATTGCCAGCCTGGGCCTGTGCCCGGCTATTAGTCAGCGGGCACGCCGGGGTAAGGCGAGCTCAGTCAATGAGTGGGTCGGTGCGCCGGCTGCGGGCTTACGCGGTTCCTGCTGCGCGCGGGCGTCTTCGAGGTCCAGGGTCACTCCGGCCTTGGAGTTGCCCTTGGGATTGAGCAGGTAATGCGACAGGGCCGGGATCAACACCAGTGCACCGAGCATGTTCCACAGGAACATGAAGGTCAGCAGAATGCCCATGTCGGCCTGGAACTTGATCGGCGACCAGGCCCAGGTAATCACCCCGGCGGCCATGGTCAGGCCCACCAGTGCAACCACACGGCCGGTGAAGTCCAGCGAGCGGCGATAAGCCACCGCCAGGCTGCCACCACGCTCCTGCACCGCCAGTTGCACACTGAGCAGATACAGCGCGTAGTCCACACCGACACCGACCCCCACGGCGATCACCGGCAAGGTGGCCACCTTGAGGCCGATGCCCAGCCAGACCATCAGTGCCTTGCAGATAATCGTGGTCATCAGCAGCGGAATCAGCGCCACCAAGGTTGCGCGCCAGCTGCGGAAGGTCAGCAGGCAGAGCAACGCCGTGGCGCCATACACCGCCAGGTACATGGTGATGATGCCCTTCTCGACTTCGATATTGGTGGCGGCCTCGATGCCGGCATTGCCCGCGGCCAGGAGGAATTCCACCGGCTGTTCAGCGCCGACGACACTGTTGTTTTCCTTGGCGAATTCTTCTGAGACCTGCAACACCCGGCTCAGGGTGTCGGCCTTGTGGTCGGCCAGATAAGCAATCATCGGGGTCACCGAGCACTGCTGGTTGGTGATCCCCGGGGCGGAAATCATCGCTGCATCCACCGCCGAGTTGGTGATCGCCTGGTCACGGCTGATGCTCAGCCATTTCGGGCTGCCTTCGGCCATGCCGGAGCTGATCATCCGTACGGTTTCGGCCAGCGACTGGGTGGTTTGTACACCTGGTGTCTGACGCAGGCGCCAGGCCAGCTTGTCCATGCTTTGCAGCGACTGGTACAGGCGGCAGCTGTCTTCGTTGGTCTTCATGATGACCACGAACTGGTCACTGGAAAGCCCGTAATGGCTGGTGATGTAGGCGTTATCGCGGTTGTAGCGCGAATCCGCACGCAGCTCCGGTGCACCGGGGTCCAGGTCACCGACCTTGAGGTGCATCATCACCACACTGCCCGCCAGGGTCACCAGCAGCGACACGGCGATCACCGCGGTGGCCATCGGCCGTTCGGTGAAGCGGTCGAGGCCGCTCCACAGACGCCCTAGAAAACCTTTGTTTTCTGCGCCGGCCTGGTCTTTGGCGATGGCGATACGCGCGGCTTTTTTACTGACACCGAGGTACGACAGCGCCACCGGAATCAGCAGCAACTTGGTGAAAATCAGCACGGCGACACCGATGCTGGTGGTCAGTGCCAGGTCGCGGATCACCGGAATATCGATGATCACCAGCACGGCAAAACCAACGATATTGGTCAGCAGTGCGGTAAGGCCCGTGAGGAACAAACGGCGGAAGGTATAGCGCGCGGCAATGTATTTATGGGTGCCACGGCCAATGTCCTGAAGGATGCCGTTCATCTTCTGCGTGCCATGGGAAATGCCGATGGCAAAAATCAGGAACGGCACCAGGATCGAGTACGGGTCCAGCTCGTAGCCGAGGATTTGCATCAAGCCCAGCAGCCACACCACGCCCGCCACTGCCACGCTTACCAGCAACAAAGTGCTGCGCAGGCAACGGGTGTAGAAATAGACGAACAGCCCGGCGATCACCACGGAAGCGCCAAAGAACAGCATCACCGAATACAGGCCGTCGATCAGGTCGCCGACCAGCTTGCTGAAGCCGACGATGTGGATGCCGACCTTGTCGCTTTCCAGTGAGCGAATCTGTGCTTCCAGTTGCTTGGAGAAATCCCCGTAGTCCAGTGGTTTACCGGTCTGCGGATTGGTATCGAGCAGCGGCGCGACAATCATGCTCGACTGGCTGTCGTTGGCCACCAGGTTGCCGACAATGCCGGCGCGCATGATGTTGCGGCGCAGGGCCTTGATCGACTTGTCGCTGCCGTCGTAATCCGAAGGCATCACCGCACCGCCATCGATGCCCTCCTCCGTCACTTCTTTCCAGCGGACGATGGGCATCCACAGCGACTTCATCCAGGAACGGTCGATACCCGGGATGAGGTACAGGGTGTCGTTGACCTTCTGCAGCGCCAGCAAGTAGTCGGCGTCGTAGATATCACCGGTCTTGTTTTCGACCACCACGCGAATGCTGTTACCCAACCCCGGAAGCTGGTCTTTATAGGCCAGGTAATTCTTGATGTAGGGGCTGGAGCTGGGGATCATTTTCTCGAAACTGGCATTCACTTGCAGCCGTGTAGCAAAGAAGCCCAACACCACGGTGGCGAGCAAGCAGGCAATGACGACCAACATGCGATGCCGGAAAATCACCCGTTCAAACCAGCCTCCGGAGCTCTTGTCAAAGTCCTCCAGGTTGGCAATCACTGGCATCCCGCTGTTGAATTTTTGCTCGACCATTTTTTCTTTCTCGTAGGGGAATCGTGCCGACGGCGTCAGTTGGCCTGGGCGATATCGATGACCTTGGCGCCGCTAAAGCGCGTGACAACCAGGCTCCCAGCCTGGTTGGTGGCACTGGCTGCATAAACCTCACCCATTCGCGCATCCGCCAGCGGCGTGACTTGCAAACTCTGGCGATCAACGCTGACCAGTTGCCCGCCCTGGCTCACGACGATCAAGGCGTTGCCCTGCTCGACGATGCTGACCAGACTGCTATTGAGGTTGGTTTCCACGGCCTGCCATTGCTGCCCGTCATCGCGGCTGGCGAACAGATTGCCGCGCAGCCCGTAAGCCAGCAGCAAATGATCGTAGGCGCGGACGCCGAAGTAGGTGCCGGTGTAGGGCGTTTCGATTTTCACGAAACGTTGTTGCTGACGATCCAGGCGCATCAACAGCCCCTGTTCGCCGCTGATATAGAAAGTGCCCGCTTGCTGAGCCAGGCCATACAGGTGCATGCGCCGCTCATTGTCACTGCGCTCGATCCACGGCTCCCAGTTCTGGCCGTTGTCAGTGCTGTGCAACAACAGCCCGAAGGCACCCACGGCAAAGCCGTTGCCTTGTTCATCGAACATCACATCCAGAAAGGGTGCGGCCAATACGCCCGGGGTCGCCGAGGTACCGGCGGCCATTGCCACTTCCCTGACTACCAGGGCCGCGGATTCGTCGCCTTTTTCGGACCGCGGACCGTAGTAGGCATTAAGCAGTGTCAACAGGCGGCGCCCGTCGAGCTGCACTTGCCAGCTGTGACCGCCATCAGTGGTGTGCAGCACCAGGGCATCGTGACCGACGATCCAGCCATTTCGCTCATCGCGAAACCGCACTTGCACCAGATCGCTGGACACCGGACTGTCGACCTGCTGCCAGGTTCGTCCCGCGTCGGTGGAGCGCTGGATCAATCCGTGGAGACCGACGCTGATCATCGCATCGCCAGCCCTGGCGACCGACAACAAGGGTGCGGGCAGCCGCTCGTCCACCCGTTGCGCCGGTACGTCCAGCGTATCGGTGGAAGGCGCAGCCGCGCAATAAGCAGGCATCGCCACCAACGAACTGACACCTACGGTCAACGCAACCGCAAGCAGTAGGCGCGACTTGGAAAAAAGAACAGAAGCAGGGCAAGGGCTAATCATTATTTTTATTCCTTAACCATCCCGCATGGCAGAACCCACCTGTTCTACCCGCCAGGCTTGATGCGCAAACCGACGGGCAGGACAGGCGACTCACATCAGCGTTGAGTGACCCGGGCTACGATGGCTTCAGGGTTCATGTCGCGCTCGCTGAGCGGTTTGTCATAGAACTTGTAACCACCTTTGAGCCCATCGTTGAGCAACGCGTACATGCCTTTGTTGAAGTCATAAACGACGTTTTTCACGTTGTAGGGAATGTTCTTGTCGTAGAGCTGTACGCCACTGAGGAAGATCGAGCGATACAACGCGCCGCTCTTGTCCCAGGCGTCATACAGGCCTACACCGAAGGTGTCTTCATCCAGGTAATAGGTACGTTTGCTGTAGACGTGGCGCATGCCCGGCTTCAACGTCGCCTCCACGACCCACACCCGATGCAGCTCCCAACGCTCGTTGGCCGGGTTGGCGTGGTGCGGCATGAACTGATCTTCCTGCTTGGTACCGAAGTAGAACTTGTAGGCGTTGTACGGAATGTACATCTCTTTTTTGCCGACCAGTTTGTAGTCGAACCGATCCTGGCTGCCGGAGAACATTTGCAGCTCATCGAACAGTGTCACACCGCCCTGACTGGCCACAGGCGTATCGAAGGCGAACTCTGGCGCCAGCTTGACGCGACGCTGACCCGGGGAGTAGCTGAAGGAACGACGAGCCTTGGCCTGTGGGTCGAGGAAGTCGGTGAGCACCACGACTTCACCGGAGCGGCGCGCCGGATAGTCATTGCGCGAGAACACTCGGGCATACATCAGTGAATCACGATCGGCCTGGGAGACCTGGTAGTACGGTGTCTCTTCGAAGGTCGCTTGCTCAGCGGTCTTGGTGATCGAGCCATTGGCGTCCACCACCCAGCTGTTCGAAGAGGAAGTGGTTGAGTAACCGGTGCCGATCTTGTAGCGCACCTGCTGGTTCCACATCACTTCGTTGCCGGTCTTCGGGATCGGGAACGGCAAGCCGCCACGGCAGGACGGATCGACCGCCAGGCCGTCTTTCTGAATCGTGCAACTGCTGGCGTTGCGGACGGTGGCATCCAGCACGGCCTGGGGATAGGCGGTCGTACGGTGGCTTGGATAAATGTCGATGTAATACGTCGGGTACTTCTTGATGAGGGTTTTTTGCCCTTCACTGAGCTTGTCCGCGTACTTGTCGACGTTTTTGGCATCGATACGAAATAGTGGTTTTTCATCCTTGAACGGATCGACCCAGAACCCGCTGTCGGGTACGAAGCCGGCCGGTGCCTTGGTCAGGCCACCGTCATAGGCAGGGATGGTGCCCTCGGCGTTACCCGCCTTGATCGCCCCGAACGGGGTGAGGCTTTTGCCCAGTTCGGAAGCGTCACCGCCTGCCGCCAGGGTGTAGGTCGCCATGCTCATCAGGGCAATGGATAAGGCAAGTTGTCGTTTCATGAACACATTCTCCGATTCTTGTTGGATTTATCAGAAGGAGGTCTTGAAGGTAAATGCCAGCCAGCCGCGGTCGGTACCACCGACCGGACCGTTACCGGCTACAGTGCCGTTGGCCAGATGCTTGGGTTGGGCCTTGGTGTCTGCGTAACGCAAGCCGAACTCATAGAGTTGGGCATAAGTGGCCTTCAGGCCGACTGAGTAGGACAGCGCGCCTTCGTTACCGCCACCGGCAGTCGGGGCGTTGCCATGCAGGCCGTAGTTGACAGTCATTGGGACATCCAGGTCCCAGGAAGGCAGGACCTGAATGTACTGTGGCGTGTAGTTGACGGCAACTGCGTAGTAGTTCTTCGACGAGCAACCATCGGACTCATCGCCGGAGCCGGGGCTGCGAGGGTTTCTGGCATCGGTACAAGCATTCTCGCCAACCCCTTTGTACAACTCTTCGTGCTCGGTCACCCGATCCAGATGGCTGTACGCGAATTCACCAACCAGCGTGCCGTTGTTCGAAATAAAGTTACGCGGCACGCCGTAAACAGCGTTGGCAATGAAGTGGATGGTGTCACCGCGAGGACCTTCATCGTCCAGGGCACTGACGCCGGTGGCATTCAATGCGCCGTTCATCCGATAGGACAATTCGGTACCGACCGCCACAGTGTTGAAGACCCGGGCGAAGCTGAGGCCCGCGAGCTTCACGCCACGTGGGTAAATCACCCGATAGGAGCCCGCTGCTGCCTTGATTTCCGGGGCCAGCCAAGGCTGGTAATCGTCGAACTGACGGTAGTAGGCGCCGAAGGTCGATTCGATTTCTTCGACGTTGAGTTTGCCCATCACGCCCCAGTTCTTGCCATCACGCCCGAATTTCGAATCCTGACGTTGCAGGGTCGAGCCGTTGGCGGCCAACGGTAGCTGGTCCGGGCCTTCGAACAATGGGTCGGCACCACCAAAGTACGTGCCCCCGTAAGGTATGCGAGTCGGTTCCCATTCGTAGAAATACTGAGCGGCAACAGAGAGATGGTCGGTGAGTTGCGCCTTGGCCGATATTTGCCCGACTGGCAGGAACACTTCCTTGGTTTCGATACCAGGACTGGTCGAGGCTTTCACGCCATCACTTGGCGCCTGGGAATAAGACACGGCATGCGCGCCGATGAGCAGGCCCTCACCCCAGTAGTTGGTGTGGCGACCGGCTTTCACGTTGACCGGTATTTCGCCGACGTTGAAGTTTTTCCAGAGGAACGCATCGAGAATTTCGCCCGAAGGACCGTTCATGTAGCGGTCCACTTCACCGCTGTACTTGTTGTTGTGGTAGCTGGTCGCGAACCCTGGAATGTTGCTGTGGACTTTGTCGTCATCGTAGGCCTGGTCATACCAGCCGGCAGCACTGAGACGAGCACCCCAATCGTTGAGATAGGAAAAATCGAACTCACTAAACAGATCGAGACGATTTGTCACGATCTCGTTTCTATCGAACTTGCCGTCCGACTCGTCGTAGTTCGGCGTATTCATGATGTGGCTGTCTTGACTGTCGGTCCGCATCCCCAGGTTGTAACGGACCGTATTGTCCCAACGCACGCGGTAGTCTGGGTTCGACATGTCGAACGAGGCCGCCATCAAACCCTGTGCACTGCCAACCATCAACAGTGTCAGAGCACCTTGAGTCAGCACCCGCCGACCCTGTTTGGTCTTCTCTTTCATACACACTACCTTTTATTTTTATTTTCTGACGTTAAGTGCGTTCAAACAGTCATTCCAGCGATCTGCGAAACCCCACAGGATCGATGCATGTCCCGCCTGGACAGTCCGCTCGAGAGGCCTGGCACGCATCCAGGACCACTTCCCTCCTCAGCTGAAAGCCACCGTAACGGATCGCAATGTAAAATTCCACATAAAGATTGCAGTTCTCTATTCAGAATTTTAACCGCGATTCCTTGGCTATCTGTTTTAGCCAACGGTGTCGCCCGGGGCAATACTGCACACAAAACACATAAACGTTCAAATAATCTTTGACGAATGACCTCTTTGGGCTTTCAATAGTCCGGGCAGACCCCCTGAATACGGGGGTCAGGCAGGAAAACCCGCAAGCGGACCGGCAGAAAAAAAACAACAGGAGCCAGCATGAACATTGATTTGAGTGCAAAGCGCGTGATCATCACGGGTGCTTCCCGGGGCATCGGCCTGGCCATCGCCCGGGCTTTCGCGGCTGAAGGGGCGCGGGTAGCGATTTGCGCCCGCAGTGAGGCAGACGTCCGCGAGGTGGGTTCGCAGCTCGCGGAACACGCCCAGGCGGTCATTGCCCGAGCGGTTGACGTGACCGACAGTGAGGGAGTCAAGGCTTTCGTCGCCGAAGTTGCACACGCCTGGGGCGGTGTCGATGTGCTGGTCAACAATGCGGGTCAAGGACGCGGCGGTAATCTCGATACCCTGACGCCGGAGGCCATCCTCGAACATGCCAACATCCTGCAGATGGGGCATTTTCGTTTCGTCCAGGCCGTGGTGCCGTTCATGCGTGAACAGCGTTGGGGGCGAATCATCGAAATCAACGCCCTGGCCGGCGCGATTCCGACGCCAGACGGCATTCCTTCGGTGATCAACCGCGCGTCGTGCATCGCCCTCTCCCGCTCGCTGGGCATGTCCCTGCCCAAGGACAATATCCTGGTCAACAGCCTGAACATGGGCTGGATCGATACCGGCCAGTGGGACCGTCATTACAAAGAGATGGGGCCGGGCGTGAGTCGCGAGGAGTTCGACGCCATGGTGATGAAAGTCGTGCCGCTCGGACGCTACGGCAAGCCTGAAGACGTTGCCGGCATGGCGCTGTTCCTGGCCAGCGAATATGCCAGCTTCATCAGCGCTGCCTCGATCGACATAGCCGGCGGCATGGGTGGGCAGATTGCTTACTTCCCGACGCTCAAGCGCGACTTTGCCGCTGCCATTGCCGCTCGTAACGCTGCCAGCGAATAACGCGCACACGCAGTCCGGCATTCACTGATCGCCGCGAAAGCGGCCTTGGTCCCGGTGCGCCCGGCGCACCCTCAACGTTGGCGCACCCTGATGAATCTGCTGCTACCCGTCCTTGCCACGCTGATCTGGGCCGCCAGTACGGTGGTCAACCGTCTGTCGGTCGGGGTGATCGACCCCGCAGCCATTTCCTTCTATCGCTGGCTGACGGCGCTGCTGGTGTTGTCACCGGTGTTGTTGCCCAGGGTATGGCGCTTGCGCCGTCAGATTCGCCCTTATCTGGCCAAGCTGTGGCTGCTGGGATTGCTCGGCATGTCGCTGTACCAGTCACTGGCGTATTTTGCGGCACACACCGTCAGCGCCACGTCGATGGGCCTGATTCTGGCGACCATGCCGCTACTCACCGTGCTCCTGGCCTTCCCGGTGCTCAATACCCGGCCCACCGCGACATTGCTGGTCGGCACCCTGGTTTCGTTTGCCGGACTGGCCTGGTTGCTGGCAGCAGGCGACTTGTCTTCACTCTGGCAGCATGGGGTCGGGCAAGGTGAGCTGATGATGTTGGCGGCGTCGCTGTCGTACGCGCTGTATTGCGTGTTGGTGAAGCGCTGGCAGATTCCCCTGCCAACCTGGGAAAGCCTGTATATGCAAATTATCTGCGGCACCCTGCTGCTGGTGCCGCCTTTCGTGCTGGCACCGTCGATAGCCCTGACGGCAAAGAACATCCCACTGGTGTTATTCGCTGGCCTGTTCGCCTCGGCATTGGCACCCGGCCTGTGGATGCGCGGCCTGCAAACCCTCGGCGCAGAAAAAACTGCCGTATTGATGAACCTGGTGCCGCTGTTTACCGCGGTATTGGCGATCGTGCTGCTCGGGGAAACGTTGCACCTGTACCACGCGGTGGGTGGCGGCTTAATTTTGCTGGGGATCGGATTGGCGCAATGGAAACCGGCCCGGGTCATGACCCGCGCCGCGACCTAGGCGACCAGCAAGGTATCTCGCAATGCCTGCAAGCCCGTGCCACTCAAACCACTGAAACGCTGCAGATAGCGATCCAGGCCACCGTATTCAGCCTCGATCACCGCATAAGCGGCATTCAGGTATTCAGGCCGGGCATCCACTACCGCATCGAACGCCGCTTCGCTGACCGGCTGGCCCACCATCCGGCCCACCGCATGACTCATCGCCTGCTGACGCTCTGCACTCAACTGACTGAAACGCCGTGCCGAACGCAAATAGTCGGTCAAGATGTGTTCTGGCGTGACACCAAGGGCATGCAACAGCAGCATGACCGCGATGCCGGTGCGGTCCTTGCCCGCCGTGCAGTGAATCAGCACCGAGCCCTTGCCTGCAGAAAACAACTCGAACAGCGCCGGCAACCGGGGCGCCAACATTCCCGGTAGTCGCCGGTAAACTTCCAGCATCATGGCCCGTGCACCCTCCGCCACCGGATTATTCGCCAGCATGAGGGCAAGGCGTGGATCGGCCCGGACATCGCCTATGACCTCCAGGTGCAACTCCCGGATTGCGTTATTGGGCAAGCGGTTCGGGTAACGTTCACGCTCACCCGCGCTGCGTAAATCGCAGACGGTCTGCAACCCCAGGCGCTGAAGTGTCTGCCAGTCTTCAGCAGTCAGCCCATGCAACTGGTCTGCGCGCAAAAGAATATCGCCGCCAATGCGGCGACCACAATGGGAGGGAATGCCTTTCAAGCTGCGAAAGTTATCCGCGCCTTGCAGACGCAAATCTTCCTGATTGACCACGCTCAACTCTCCAATAAATGTTGATACGCTTGCGTCAACGGCCTTGCGCCCTGCCCCAATATCGGTGTGCGGCGTGGCTTACGGCCGTGGGTTAACAAGCGCACAGTATCAAAATCTTCTGCGGCGGCGAAAAACCGCTCCACCATTGGCAGTCCGGCCTGCCCCCAATCATCCATGTTCGACATCCAGGTCTGCATCCCCCAGACCGGCCAACGCCGTACTTGTTCCCAGGCCGCGTCCTGACCCAGCACGCCTTCGGCTCCCAGGCTAATCAGTTTTTCACGGTAAACACGCAGCAAACGCAGCGCTTCGGCGCGGCGCTCCTCCACGGTCAACGCGCCGAGCATGAAATAGGCGACATCGCGCCATGGCCGGCCACGTCGGGCCAGTTGCCAATCCAGCCAGATACGTTGACCGTCACTGCGCAAGAAACTATTACCCTGATGGGAGTCACCATGGATCAAACAACAGGGTGAAGTCTGCTCCAGTTCAAAAGCTGCCAATTCATCGAAGGCATGGCTAAACAACTCCGGTGATTCGTACATCCATTTCGGCAGCAGCTGCTGGTACTCGGGTTTACGCAGATTGACCTTGATGTAGTTGTACATGCGCAGCAGACCGTCGCTGTCCACCGGGTTGGCCATCGACACCGGCAACCAGCGCTGCTCCTGCAACTGCGGACTGTTCCAGGTAGCAGCATGCACCGTCGCCAGTGACTCGAGCCCCTGAGCAACACCGTCCAAGCCAAGGTGATCGGTGCTATGACCAAATTGCCCGGCAGCCAGACCGAGGTCTTCCATCATCACCACACCTCGACCGCCACCATCGGCGTCCCAGTCGGTGAAAAATGTGGTCGGCAATGGCGCATCGGTCCAGCCGCGCGCCAGATGATACAGGCGCGCTTCCAGCTCACAGATATCGCCGCTCTCGAAACCTTCGGACCAGTTCGACTTCAGGCACACATGCGCAGGAATACCCGCGCGCTGTCCGACCTCGTTCAACTCAAGCCTGGCGCGCAATTTGGTGGTGTGCCCGTTACGGACCTCCAACGCCGTCAGCGCCAGGACCTCGATGCCTGGATAACGCGGCTGCAATAGCTGCGTGAGCCAGGCTGCGGATATCTCACTCAGTTGCCGAGGCAATCGCCCGCTGCGCTGCGGGTATGGCCGCCCGGCGGCCATGTCCAGCAGGCTGTCCGTCACGACGTCAGCACCCGGCCAGCGTTGGCCGGAACCTTCAGCTTGAGGAGTTCGATCGCGTTACCGCTACGAATCCGTTCACGGTCTTGAGCAGACAAACCCAGCCCCTCGGTCAAGTCGCCATGATCATAGGCGCCACCAAAGTTAGTGCCGTATAATAGACGCTCCGCCCCAACCACCTCGGCGACACCACGACGCAAGCCGGGCGCATGCACGTCGAGGTCGAAGTAGAAATTATGCATGTAATCCATCAACGGTCGCTGGTTGCGCGAGTCAGGTGCCATTGCCCGATTGAGCTCGCTCAAACGCCCCAACTGGAAAACCGCCATGCCACCGGCATGGGTGATGTAGGTTTTCAGGGTCGGGAAAACATCCAGTGCGCCGCCGCAGATCAGGTACCAGAAGAACAACGTTTCATCGACGCAATCACCCACGATCGAAGTGGTTTCGAACTTGTCGTCGGTGTGTTTTTCGCCCCAGTAGATCGACTGGTTGAAGCCATGCACCATGATCGGCACATCCAGCTGGGTGAGCTTTTCCCAGACGGGGAACAGGCGTTCATCGTGAGCTTCCAGACCATTGAAATTGGCCCCACCGACGCACACGCCCTTGGCGCCTAACTGAGTCACGGCGCGTTCGATTTCCTTGGCTGCGTTCAGTGGGTCCGCCAGGTTGGCGTGGCACCAGAAATCGAAGTGGTCGGGATCGGCCCGGCAAAATGCCGACAGCTCGTCGTTGCACAGGCGCGCGTATTCGTTGGCGAAATCACCTGCCCAATACATGAAACAGTGGGACGGTGTGGACATCACCAGCTTGTCGACACCCCGTTCGGCCATCAGCTTGCGCCGGCTGGCGTGGGTCATGCGCGCGAGGAGGTTGGCCTGCGCCTCAGCGTCAGTAGCGGCTTTGGCCGGTTGCTTGGTACCGAGGGAAAAATGCCCCACGGTCAGCCCCTGCACCTTCATGAACGGCCCCCAGAACTCGTGGCGGTTCAGCATACCCTCAGTCAGCAAGTGGGCGTGGACATCAATCAGCATGGCATTCTCCTTGTTGTAATAAGCCAGCAGGTCGAACGCCTCATTTGACAGGGCGTTCGGACCGGTTTGAGGGATAACTGCACCGCCAATAATATAGACACTTTTTCTATATGTGTTCATTTATTATTGAAGCTAGAGAAGGTTTTTGGGGTGTGCCTTGTGTGGAACGGGCTTTTGCGGATTGGAAGAACCTGTAGGAGCGAACATGCTCGCGATGGAGGCCCAGACAACGCGTTCATCCAGACAGGGCGCGTTATCGTTGACGTCCATCGCGAGCAGGCTCGCTCCTACAGGGGTCGGCTGTCAGGCCGCCTCAAATGGATATGTACGCCAAAAGAATCCAGCAAAAAAAAAGCGGCCCACTCAGGCCGCAAATGCGTGTCCATTCGATGCAATCAGCGTTGCGTTTCCTGGGAAACAATCGATTCAGGTTTCATGTCGCGCTCCGACAGCGGTGCGTCGTGTACCCGGTAGCCGCCCTTGAGGCCGTCGTTGAGCAACGACCACATGCCCTTGTTGAAGTCATAACTGACGTTTTTCACTGTGTACGGAAGGTTTTTGTCGTACAACTGAACGCCGCTCTGGAACAGCGCGCGGTACGGGGGTTGCCCGCTCCACCTTCTACGCGCACTTTCGCGACAAGGAAGACCTGATCGTTGCCGGGTATGAAGCCATTGGCATGCCCTCAACCAAGGTCACCGAGGTAGGTGGCGACCGTCGTGTCCTGCTGGACGTGTCAGCCTGGCTGTTCAGCGCTACCGAACGTCATGCGGCACTGACGACGTCATTTTTCAGCGGTCCCGGCCAGAGCGTGATTCTTGCCCATCTGGAAAATATCCTGATCATCCAGGTGCGGGAACACTACCGAAAACAGGGTTTGTACCAGGTGGAGCACATGCGTGGCGAAGCGGCGGTACGCTGTTTCGTGGGGGCCTTGATCGGGCTGTGGCTGTGGTGGGTACGCCACGACTATCCGAACTCGGCGCAAGAAATGACCGAGACCTTCGACAGCCTGATGAACAATGGAACCTGGCCGCCGGCCAACAACGCTCGGCAGTAGCGGCGTCACGATGCGGGTCGACCCCCAATACACCCGGCAAAATGGCACCGCCCCTGTCTGCATCCCGCACAAGACATTGCTCAAATGAGCTATACCAAAATCTCCCGTACTACATTTTCGGAGCACAGGAGATTTATCATGAATTTGAGAAATCAATCGGCGGCGCTGATGGCCACTGTGATGATGCTCGGCTGTACGCATTCATCAAACCAGACAGTGACCATTCCTCTGCTTGCTACGCCACAGAACACCGGCGAGATTGCCAATACGACATTGGCCAACCAAGGCAATGAAACCGCCTTTACCTTCATCATTGGCGGGGTTCCAAGCGGAACCCTCAGTCCCTTGAACCTCTATACGTCTATCCATAAAGGGAGCTGCAAACAACCCGGGCCCGTTGCCTACACAATGAATGACCGGATCAACACCAGCCGTATTTCCGATATCGGTGGCTGGACCTATTCACGAAGCGCGCCTGTCGCCATGTCAGAACTGTTTTCCACCGGCTACTCCGTGGTTGTGACAACCACGCCGGCCGATGGCAACGTCGATATTTTCTGCGGAGATATCAAGCAAGCAGCGAATTGAAATTGCGATACCACCCCTGAATTCTGTCCTCTGCGAAGACGCAAAAAAACCCACCTGTGTTGCAGTATCTGAATATCCAATACCACTGCACAGTTTTCGCGATTTACGATCCCCTCCTCACTCGACTCCGGCAAATAGCCAGTCAACGCTGCGCGCCAGCTGCAAGGCTACGAAGCGCAGGCCATGATCAAAAACTGCCGGAATGCCTGGGCCGATGCTGACAAACGGGTATCTGGCAGCCAGATAAGTCCGAGCTCCATGGGGGGAATCACGTCTACCAGCGGGCGGATCTCAATTTTCTTGCCCTCCAGGGACCAGGCCCGGTAGACCATGTCCGAGAGAATGGTCACGCCGAAACCATGCCCCACCAACCCGCGCAATGCCTCCATGGATGAGGTGCGAAAAGCCACCTTGGGCGCCAATCCACGGGATTCCCAGTAGCGCGAAGTCGAAGCCTCCCCCTCATCGACCGTGGCGAGGATATAGGGATGCTCGGCGACGTCTTCGAGATTGATCGAGGTGGCGGACATCAAAGGGTGCTGACTGGCCAACCAGAGTTGGCGGCGAGAACGAATCAGCACCTGGTGAGCGAACCCCTGCAGGTTTGGTGTGTTGGAGACTATCGTCAGGCCCAGGTCGAGATCGCCATTGCCCAGGGCTTCCTCAATGCTGTGACGGTCCATGTCGATCAGGTCGATCTCAACCTGAGGGTAGCTACGTTTGAAGCGCGCCAGCAGCGCAGGCAGAAAATAGCCCAGCACCGTGTAAGAGGCGCCCACTCGTACGGTGCCTTGCATGGCGTGACCGAGAAAAAGCGGTTCACTGAGGGCGTCCTGCAGGGTGTCGAGGATGTGCCGCGCATGCTGGGAAAACTTGTTGCCTTCAGCGGTCAGTGACACGCCATGGGGCAGGCGGTCGAACAGGCTGACGCCCATGGACTGTTCCAGATGCAACACGGCCGCCGTAATCGCCGACTGCGATACATGTGCCTTCAGCGCCGCTTGGGAAAACTGTCCGGCGTCCGCGGCGGCGACAAAATAACGCAGCTGGCGCATTGAAATATCTCTGCCCTTTGTCATCTGATTTTCTGATACCTACGGTCTGAATATATGAAACAGCTTGGTCCACAGCCTCGGTACACTCGAGACCGGGTAGCTGCTTTGCCGTATTGCCACCCTTCGAATTTCAGCACCAACAATAAAAAAGGCTGAAGGTTGAAAAATGAACGCGATCCACTACAGCGAGTACAACTGTGAAGCGTCAGGTAATTTCCTGACCGAAGCTTCACTGGCCAAACAAGGCTTCGATCTGCGCGTTGAACAGGCGCAATGGTCGTGCTCCGGCACGGCCCTGATTGAAACCGGCAACAGTTGCCTGATACGCCTGATGCTGCCTGCCAGCGTTCAAAGCAAGCCTAACTGCGGCAGCTTTGCCAGCCACGGCGCGCATCAATTCCAGCCCTTGGGCAAACTGCTGTTCATTCCCCATCGCACCGAATTCCATCTACGCCACGATGCCAGCAAGCAAAAGGCCCTGGTGTGCCTGTTCGATCCCTCCTCCCTCGGCGCCCTGGGCAGTTATCGCTGGAACTGGAAGGAGAACGTCAGCGAAGCCATGCTTGACCTGCAGAGCGGTTACCTGCACGCGTCCTTGCAACGGCTGGCCGAAGAGGTGAGCAATCCCGGTTTCGCCAGCGAATTGCAAACCGAGTGCCTGCTCACCAGCATTGCCCTGGACCTGCGCCGCGAGTTCATCGACGTTCCCGTCGTTGCCGCCGTTCCCTTACCCGACACTGAAAAACTCAGCCCTCGGCAATTCAACATCCTGCGTGAACTGCTCGATACCACGAGCGACGAAGGCCACTCTTTGCGCCACTTGGCGCAGGCCTGCGAGCTGCCGTTGCGAACTCTGTCCAGTCGCTGCAAAAACACGACTGGCATGACATTGCGCCAATACGCAGCACAACATCGCCTGCGAAAAGCCATGGCGCTGCTGGCCGACACACGGTTACTGATCAAACAAGTTGCCTATCAGGCCGGCTTCAACAATGCAGCAGCCTTCAGTGCCGCATTCCGCAAAGAACTCGGCGTTACACCCGAAGAGTTTCGCCATCAGCGCCGACGCTAAAAGGCACCCGAACAAGGGCACCTTTTAGCGACAGGGGTTTCAACGACGAATCGTGGCAGTGATTTTTGCGTGTGGCCCATTGACCTGCGCGGCCCAGGCTTCAGCTGCCTGATCCAGGGTGAAGTCAAGGTAATCCACCTGAATCTGCTGCTCTTTGGCGATCTTCAGCAGACGCAGCCAGATTTGCTCACGGTCTGCTGGCGCGCGCTGGCCGGTGCCGATGCACGACAAGTTGCGGAACAATAGATCGGCAATATCCAGATTGAGCTGGCGTCCGGCCCCCGTGCCAATGGTCACGATACGGGCGCCCCAATTGGTGGCTTTCAGAGACGTCAACATGGGTTGACCGCACACCAGGTCCAGCACCACGTCAAATCCACCATCGGCCGCGTCCTTGAGAGCTGCGACATCATCGCTACCGCCTAGTGTCACCACCTCATCGGCGAGGCCCCGCGACTTCAAACGGCCCAGCGCTTCACCCGACCGCGCAGCACCGACCACCTTGCCCGCACCCATACCGCGCGCCAGTTGCAAGGCGATCTGGCCGAGGGTACCGGTCGCGCCCAAAATCAGGACTTTTTCACCCTTCTGAATTTCGGCTTTTTCCAGTGGAACGATGGCACCGGTAGCCGCAATGCCCATGCTGATCGCGGTTTTATCGTCCACGTCGTCCGGCACATTCCACACTTCGGCTTGCGGCACCAGGGTGCGCTCTGCCCAGGCACCAAATGGCAGCACCGAGCGTTCCCCGAAATACACCCGACGGCCATCCGGCGCACGGCCTACGCCTTCGCCGCGAATGACACAGGGGTACTCCACTCCGAGACGGTAGGCGCCGAGTACATCCCAGCCCCCCAGGCCAGCGGTATCGACATCGATCAGTACCGCGCCGTCTTGCGGCTTCGGCTCACGAAACTCGTCGACTACCGGCAGCGCATTGCGCTCGGAAATAATTGCTGCACGCATGGCATTCTCCTTGTCTGTTTTATTTTAAGGCTGCACTTAGAGCAGTAGTTGAACACAAATCAATTATTTGTCCATATGTTTAGCTCGAAATTCCACTAGCGGGTCGCCAATGACTCGGCCTGATAACGCGGATACCCACCCAGCGTCAGGAGAAGCAAGGGTCCGACGACAAAGCAGATGAAGCTGAACAACAGCATGGCCGAGTAGCCACCGGTCAGCTTGAACAGTCCCGCAAACAGCAATGGCGAGATCGCGGCACCGGCGGTAATCAGGCCCAGATGGGCACCGAACAAGCGACCGTAGTCGCGCATGCCGAAGTAGCGGGCGATCAGGAATGCCGCGATATCGAATTCGGCGCCCGCACCAACACCCACCAGCAATGTGGCGAGGGTGTACAGGGCAATGCTGGAGTCGCCATAGGCAAAAATGCCGCAGGCAAATGCCGGCATCAAAAGCGCCAAAGAGGCGACACCGGGGGCCCACAACCGGTCAATCAGGTAACCCACCAGCAACCGTCCGAGAATCAGCGACACGCCAAAGCTGCTGAAAACCTGGCTGGCCTGCAGGGCGCTCAGGCCTCGATCCTGCAGCAGTGGCACGATGTTGGTGACCATGCCCACCACGCAGGACACCACCAATGTCATCGACAGGTTGCACACCCAGAACCGCCACGAACGCAGCGCTTCGCGCAACAGCAGCCCGCCGGATCGTTCGCTGACGACCGCAAGTGGTGATGTGCTGTGGCTGACAACAGCGGTCGGCATTAACCAGCGTAACGCCAGTGGCAATGCCAGCAGTATTGGCAACACGCTCAATGCGATAAAACCCGCCTGCCAATTCCAACGGCCGATCGCCCAGGCGGTGATCAGCGGCAGCATGATGGCCGCGAGCCCGGAGCCGCTGAGGATGATCGCCAACGCCAGGCCTCGGTTTTCCTCAAACCACAGGTTGACCAAGTGCGACCAGGTCACCTGCAACGTACCCAGCCCGGCCAGCGGCACCAGGAAAAAACCCAGGTAGAGGGTCCATATCGAGCCACTGACACAGCTCAGGAGGAAGACGCTCACGGACAACGCCAACAAGGACAGCAACGTGATCAGGCGCAGGCCATATCGCAAATTGAGCCAGCCGGCCAATTGCGACGCGACAATGGTGCCCAGCGACAGTGCGGTGATCGCCGCCTGTAACTCCGCCCTGCCCCAGCCCATGGCCTGTTCCAGGGGAATTACCAGGGAGCTGAAGCTGTACAGCAGCAACGAACTGGAACTGGTGGCGACACCCACGAGAGCCAGAATCAGCACCCTCCAACCGCGTTTGAATTCTGCGTTATCAAAGCCTTTCATGGTGTGTGACCTCAGTCGTTGCCGATGAACACAGCCGCTTGCGCGCTCTTGCTCAGCACGTGTGCACGGCGTGCCGGGCCAGGCGCATTGGCGAGCTGTTCGAGGGTGTCTTCGGGGTGTATCAACGTCGGGCCATTGCCCAGCTCCTGAAGCGCCAGAAGCGCCAGGTCTTCAGCCTTGGGCAACGTCATGGTGAGGGCGTCGGGAATGTTCAGTTTGACCATGGCATCGCGCATGGTAGGGGTGTCCACGGTACCGATGACCAGGTTGAGCACATCCACACCACGATCTTTCCACTCCGCCCATAACGACTCGCCGAGGTTCAGCGCAAACCCTTTGGTGGCGGTGTACATCGCCAGTTTTCGAATCCCGCCTAACGCAGCCTGGGAACCCACCAGCAGCAATCCACCTCGCCCGCGTTCCAGCATGGCGGCACCGAAGGCATGGCTGCATTGCATCACAGTTAGGCAGTTGAGGCGCAGCAAGGCGCCCCAGTCGTCGACCGAAGTATCGAGAAAACGCGTGATGTAGGGGTCGCCCCCGGCGTTGTAGATAAACAGACCGACTTGCCGCTTACCAACAGCCGCCAACAATTGCTCACAGGCATCGGGATGGGACAGGTCCTGGATGAGCACCAGCACCTCAACGTCGTACCGTTGCTCCAGATCATTTTTCAACTGCGCCAAGGCTTCGCCACGGCGCGCCACCAGCACACAGTTAAGGCCACGCTCGGCGAGTGCATGGGCAAATGCGGCGCCCACCCCATGCGAGGCACCGGCGATCACTGCCCACGGACCATACCGATGCTTGAAGGCGTTATCAGGAACAGACATAAACACTCCGAAAACAAAGGCCCGGCGGCAAGCCACCGGGCGAGGAAGGCTTCACCGCGTCAGGCGACTGGCGGCAGGTCGATGTGGCTGGCGGAGGCGCCAATGGCGGTGCTGCCATAGACCAGGACGCGCCGCTCGATTTGCGCCATGAACAGGTGCAGCAAGGGTTCGTCGTATTCCGGCCCGGCGTTTTTGACAAAGGTTTCCAGCGCTGCATCGATCTCGCTGTAGTCACTGAAGGTGCGGTCCAGCAGCGCTTGCGCGTCCTGTTGCTCCAGCTTGCGCAAGTGCAACTCCATGGCATCGCCACGGCCCAGGTATTCCACCAGTTTGCTCACTGCGCGCAATTTGGTTTTCTGGAAATCGCTGGCAACCTCCACTTGGGCCAAGGCATCGGTCAGCATGGTCAGCAGCTGTGCATTTGGGCCAGTGCCGACAACGTCCAGCTTCGGCTTTTGCAGGGGAACACCCATGGCCTCGGCCAGCGCATGCACCACCACACGGCGCAGGGCGATATCAAATTCGGTGTAGGTGTCATGCGGGTCACCCGGTTGTGGCGTGGCCACCGATGCCGAGAACTGCATGGTGCTGACCGTGGCGAAGAGCGCGGTGTGGTAGCGCACTACATCAGGCTCCGCCGGTTCGCCGGTCACTTGCTGATAATAGCGATACAAGGCCGCAAAACTGTCCCCGAGCGGTTCGTAATTGTCGCGCATGCGCGCCGAAGCGAGGTCGGCCAGAGGATCACCGATCATGGCGAACTCAAAATCGTAGAGGCCATGCACCTGTCCGTTCTCGAACAGAAACTGCCCCGAATCGTACTGAACGAAAGCAGGCCGGGTTCGGTGCTGTGGCACATTGCGCCGCAGCCAACCGAGGGCGAATTCGGCCAGAGGCTGAGGCTTGGTTTTATTACGCGCATACAGCGGGTAATAGGCTTCCAGACCCGCCAGGGTAATGTCCGCGGCACCTTTGGGCAGGCTGATACCCTGATCGATAAAGGGTTGCAACGGCAGTTGGTGCATACGCACCATGGCATCGACCCACTGGCGTGCAACCCCATGACGTTCGGCATCGCTCTTCGCCGTACTGACGTCACGGCTACCCGGCACCAACTGCATCAGGATGGCTTGCGGGTCTTCGCAAAAGCCGTAGATATGCGGTACGGGCACGCCTTGCTGACCGAGCAAGGAGAGAATGTCCGCCTCCCGGCGCAGATCCGGGAATGGACTGACATCCCCACCGCGCTCGCCCCGAATATGCAACTGAAGGGTTTCGCCATCGCGTTGCAGCTCAAGGTTCCAGGCCGGGCGCCAGCGCAGCAGACGCTGCATGGCGGTGATTTTCCCGCCCAGTAGACCTTCGACAAAGGTACGCAGCTTTTCTTCGACCGGATCACAGGTCACATTTGTTGTTGGCATACATGTCTCCCTCAGACGCTGATGTCCAGCGCCGCTATCAATGGGTGCTGATAACACCAGCGCTCGGCCCGCCCACGTGCTCCAGCGGTACGCCCTTTTTCTTCGCCAGGTCAGCGGTGTCCAGGTACTCGCGCCAGGCACAGATAAGGCCTTGCTCGTTCAGCTCGTACACCGCCACCATCGAATGCGGCATGGGGACGCCATTGCTGACGCAGTAATCATCGCGTTCGGTCATTACCACTCGCTCGGAAGAAACGATGTGGCGCGTGTTGCAGTGGTTATGCGTGACATAACTCATCTGCCGCTCTATCTCCTTGCGCAGCGCGTCACGACCACGGATCACCGGACCACCGGGTACCCAAAGTTGCCAGACAGCGTCGTCGGCAAAAGTGGCCATGATGCGTTCGATATCCGGGCGGCTGCCGTCGCTGCCATCGCCCCAGGCGGCCAGCATGTCGAGGATGAAGCGTTCCTGTTCGAGTGCCATGAAACGGGCTCCAGTGCAGTGAATTGATCGGGATCAGATCGAGGCTTGGGGCAGCAGGAAATTGCGCACCACTGGCACCATCGGCGTACCGCAGCTCATGCCACCGTCTACACGCATCAACGTGCCGTTGACGTAGGCCGCGTCGTCGCTGGCAAGAAATGCGGCCATGGCGGCGATGTCTTCCGGCTCCCCCAGTTGCGGTACGTTTTGCAGGTCGAGAAAAGCGCTCTTCATGGCCTCGTTGGCCCAGCTTTCCATGGCCGGTGTGCGAATGACCCCCGGCAAAATGCCGTTGCAACGAATGCCGCGTTTACCAAAGGTGGCGGCAATGGTTTGCACATACCAATTGAGCGCAGCCTTGGAGGCGCCGTAGCTGAACTGGGAGATTTCGCCGGCAATCGAGCTGGTGGACGATGTGAACAGAATCGAACCGCTGCCCTGGGCGAGCATGTGCGGCAAAGCGTATTTGCACGCCAGGACACCGCCCAGCACGTTGACACGCATGCAGTTGTGGAACAGCTCGGTGTTGAAGTTGATGAAGTCGATATCGCGGGTGGTGGCCGGGTTTCGGTACACCGCATTATTGAACAGCACGTCGATACGGCCGAAAGTCCGGACGGTCTGTTCAACCATCTCCCGCAGGGCGTCTTCCTGGCCGACATCCACTTGCAATGCCAGGGCATTGGCGCCGATTTGAGCCGCCACGGCCTGCGCCGATTCGGCGAAAAGATCGGTGACCACCACGGTGGCGCCTTCCCTGGCAAAACGCAGTGCCGAAGCGCGGCCAATGCCACTGCCCGCGCCAGTGATCACGCAGACTTTGCCGTCCAGGCGTTTCAGAATCTCGCTCATGAATAGGTCTCGGGAACGAAGAAAAAAATCGGCGTCCGAGGCGAACGCCGAAAAGGGCGCACGATGTCAGCGGGTTTGACCACCAGCGATGGTCTGTGGGTTGGCTTCACGCTCGGCGACCGGTTCCTGGCGGTAGCGTGTAGGGCCATTACCGAACATGCCGTACTGGTCACGGGTGAAGTCGTACAGCGAGTAGGAATCCTGTTGCGGATTGTTGGGAATACCGTAGGCCTCGATGTTGTACTGCGAGCCGGTACGGAACAACGCACCGCTGTCGTCCCAGGCGTCGTAGACAGCCGCGCCAAAGGTGTCTTCGTCGATGTAGTAGCGGCGCTTTTTCTGCGCGTGACGCACGCCGTCCTTGCGCGTCGCTTCCACCACCCAGACACGGTGCAGCTCCCAGCGTTCACAGGCCGGATTGATGTGGTTGGGCATGAGCTTTTTCTCCATGTCGCAACCCCATTTCAGCGTGTAGTTGCTGTAGGGAATCAACATTTCCTTCTTGCCCACCAACTTCCAGTCAAAGCGGTCCATCTTCCCGGAGAACAGGAAGATTTCGTCGTAGAACGCTACCCCGCCGAACGCCGAGTTAGGGGTGTCGTAGTTGAACTCCGGAGCCTTGCGTACACGCCGCTGGCCGGTGCTGTAGCTCCAGGCGTAGCGGGAGTCGGTGACCGGGTCGAGGTAATCCCAATACCCGGATGCCTGCCCGGCCGTACGGGCCGGCGCGACGACGTGCGACCAGATACGCTGGGCGATTTTCGGATCACGCCCTGGCACATCCATTTGATAGAAAGGTTTTTCGCCGGTGGAACGGTTGGTGTTGGTCAGCGTGATGTGGCCCTCATTGACCACATAGGCACTGTGGTTCCAGTCCCAGCCATTCACGCCCTGATAGTTGAGGATGTAGTTCCACATCACCTCGCGGCCATCGCGCGGCAGCGGGAAAGGCAGGCCGCCACGGCACGCTTCGCTGATCGACAGACCATCGTTCTCGGTTTTGCAGTCTTTGCGGGTGGCGTTGCGCTGGGTAGCTGCCAGGAAGTTTGCTGGAAAGGTGGCGGTCCGGTGGGTGGGGTACACCTCAAGGTAATACGTGTCGGGGTACTTTTTGAGCAACTTCATCTGCCCGGCCGTCATCTGGTCAGCGTACTGGTCCGCGTTGCTTGCGGTAATGCGCAAGCGTGGCTTTTCATTGGCAAACGGGTTCGGCCAGGTCCCATCGCCAGGCACCATACCGGCAGGGACTTTCAGACCACCGTCGTAAGCCGGAATAGTGCCCGCCGCGTTGCCGGCGACAATCGAACCAAACGCCGTGAGCTTGCCGCCCAGGTCCGCTGTAGTGAAGCTCTCATCAGCCACCGCCGACCCCGCCAAAGCGATGGCCACGAGGCCTATCGCACAAGAATTAATCTTCATGACCTTCTCCATTCAGATGGGTGATCACCAAGCCCGGTGATCACTGCATTGCATTTCAGGGGCGGTTTAGAACGCTGTGCTGACGGTCAGGGAGACCCAGTTACGGTCGGACAGTCCAACGTCGCCGGAACCACCGACGACGGTTTTTCCTACGCCATTGACATCGGCGTAATGGCGTTCGCTGCCGTAGCCGATATAAGACAGCGTCACGTCCATGCGCTCGTCGTAGGTGCCCTTCACACCGGCCTTCCAGGTGTATTTGCCTTCGTTGCCTCCCCCTGTGGCGGCATTGCCGCTGACGCCGTAATCCACGCTCATCGGGGTAGAAATATTCCAACCGGGGAACACCCCCAGCCACTGCGGCGCAAAGCTAACGGCAAGGCCGACATAGTTGTCGGTGGCGCAGCCGAAGTGTTTGTCCTGCCCCGCCGGGCAGCCGCGGTAGCCTTCGCCCTTGAACAGCTCTTCATGCTCTGTCACCTTTTCCACGTGACTGAACGCCATTTCGGTGATCAGGCTGCCGGTGTCGAAGTAATTGGTACGCGGCAGCAACCAAAGGCTGTTGACCACCAGGTGCCAGGTATCACCTCGGGCGCCCTCGTTGTCGACGGTGCTGATGTTGCTGGAGATCAGGGAAGTGTTCTGGCGATACGACAGGTCTACCCCCACGGAGCCGCCACCCAGTACCGGCCCTGCGGAGTAACCCAGGCCATAAAGCTTGACGTTGTTGGCGTAAACGTAGCGGGCGAAAGTCGGCGCCACTTGCAGGCCCCACGGGTTGTAATCATCGAACTCGCGGTAGTACAGGCTGACTTCCGAGTGCAGATAGTCGAAGCTGTAGGTACCCATCACGCCCCAGTTGCCCTCGTCCTTGGGCTTGAGCGGATCGATCAATGGCCGTGTGAAACCACTGAACAACGGCAAGCGGTCCGGGCCTTCAAGTGCGATGTCGGCGGAGGCCAGGTAAGTGCCGCCCTCAGGCGCACGAGTAGTGTCCCATTCGAAGAAATATTGCGCCGCCAGCGACAACTTGTCGGTGACCTGCGCCTGGGTGGAAATCTGCGTCAACGGCAGGAAGATTTCGCGCGTCTCGGTGCCGGGGTTACTCACGGCCTTGCGCCCATCCAGCGGTGCTTGTGAGTAGGAAATGGCATGCCCGGCAATCAACAGGCCATTGCCCCAATACACGGTGTGCCGGCCGGCACGCACGCTGACCGGGATGTCGCCAAGGTCGAAGCGGGTAAACGCAAAGGCGTCCAGCAATTCGCCGCTGGGTCCGCGGTGGTAGCGCTTGGTAAAGTTGGAGTAATGGCCGTTGGTATAGCTCGGCGTACTCTTACCCGGAAATGCGCCGGGGTAGAAGACGTTGCCATCGCTGGTTTCGACATCGGTGTCTTCGTACGCCTGGTCGTACCAGGCAGCGCCGCTGATGCGAAAGCCGTTGTACTTCTTATAGGCCACCTCCATTTCGCTCATCAGGTCGACGCGATTGGTCACCACATCGCCTTTATCAAACTTGGAATCAGACTCGTCGTAGGTGGCGTTGTTGGCCAAGGCATTGTCACGCCCCTCAGCTCGCACGCCGACGTTGTAGCGAACGGTGTTGTCCCAGCGCGCGGTGAGGTCCGGATTGCCGGTATCGAACTCGGCAGCCCTACTGTTGCCAACGGACAAGACACACCCGATCACACTGAGCCAGATGGCCAGGCTTAACGGCTTTGGTTTTGCGTCGATCATCAACACTCCCTTCCCATTCTTTTTGTTATTGGCAGCCGAAGTGCCGGGCCGTTTCAACCGCGCCGAAGAGCGCTGGCCTGAGGGCTTCGATATGGCTGAAGTAAACGGGACAGGGAGGTTTGGGCACAACGATTGGGAGCATTGCTGAAATGCATTTGATATTGATCAAATGCCAAAGAACATTCCGGTATTCAAATATCCAATACCACCCCGCTGTTTTTGTGATTTTACGATCCACACCCCCCTCCCTAGACTCCGGCCAATAACTAGGCAACGCCGCTCTCCTGGCGCCGCCATGACAATAAAGCCTGGAGGATGAGCATGAGTGCGTCCCCGTCTCTGGATGACAAATACATCCAGCACAGCGGAAAAGTTTTACTCACCGGGATTCAGGCGCTGGTGCGCCTGCCTCTGATGCAGCGCCAGCGCGATCTGGCCAATGGTCTGAATACCGCCGGGTTTATTTCCGGCTACCGTGGCTCGCCGCTGGGTGGTTTTGATCAGGCTTTGTGGAAGGCCCGCGACTATCTCAAGGAACACCACACGGTGTTCCATCCGGGCATGAACGAAGATCTCGCCGCCACCTCGATCTGGGGTACCCAACAGGTCAATATCTTCGAAGGCGCGACCTACGACGGCGTGTTCGGCATGTGGTACGGCAAGGGCCCGGGCGTCGACCGTTGTGGCGACGTGTTCCGTCACGCCAACGCTGCCGGCACCTCACAATTCGGCGGTGTGCTGGCGATTGCCGGTGATGACCATGGCGCCCGTTCCTCCTCGCTGCCGCATCAGACCGAGCACATTTTCAAAGCGGTCATGATGCCGGTACTGGCGCCATCGGGTGTGCAGGAATACCTCGACTACGGCATGCACGGCTGGGCCATGTCGAGGTATTCCGGTTGCTGGGTTGCGCTCAAGGCGGTGGCCGATACCGTGGAAAGCGCGGCCGTGGTCGACATCGACATTCATCGCGTACAACCGATCATTCCGGATATCCCGTTGCCCGAAGGCGGCTTGAATATCCGTTGGCCTGACCCGCCCCTGGCGCAAGAACAACGCCTGCTGGAACACAAGCTGTATGCCGCCCTCGCCTACGCCCGGGTCAACCGTCTCGACCGTATCGTGATGGACTCACCGAAAGCGCGCATCGGCATCATAACGTCAGGAAAATCGTACCTCGACGTGTGCCAGGCGCTGAAAATCCTTGGTATCGATGAAACCCTCGCACAGCAGATCGGCCTGCGCGTGTACAAGGTCGGTATGGTCTGGCCGCTGGAAGCCGAAGGCGTGCGCCAGTTTGCCGAGGGCCTGGAAGAAATCGTGGTGGTCGAAGAAAAACGCCACATGATCGAGTACCAGCTCAAGGAAGAACTCTACAACTGGCGCGAAGACGTACGACCGCGCATCGTCGGCAAGTTTGACGATAAAGGCGAATGGAGCCTGCCGCACACCGGCTGGTTGCTGCCGGCGACCAATGACCTGACCCCGGCAATGATCGCCCGTGCGTTGGCCAAGCGTATTTTGCGCCTGCATCAGAATGGTCCGCTGCAAGTAAGCCTGGCGGTACTGGACGCACAACTGGCCAGCAAAGGCCAGTTCAGCAACCTGATGGAACGCGTGCCCCACTACTGTTCCGGTTGCCCGCACAACACCTCGACCAAGGTCCCGCAGGGCAGTCGTGCACTGGCCGGTATCGGTTGCCACTACATGGCGGCCTGGATCTATCCGCAGACCCAGACCTTCAGCCAGATGGGCGGCGAAGGCGTGGCATGGATCGGCCAGGCACCTTTCACCAAGACCCGGCACGTCTTCGCCAACCTGGGCGACGGCACCTATTTCCACTCCGGCATTCTCGCGATTCGGGCCGCCATCGCGGCCAAGGTGCAAATCACCTACAAGATTCTCTACAACGATGCCGTGGCCATGACCGGCGGACAGCCTGTGGACGGCAGCCTCAGCGTTGCGCAGATCAGCCGACAGCTCGCGGCCGAGGGCGTGCAACGTATTGTGGTCGTCAGTGACGATGTCGAGAAATATCAGCACATCCGTGATCTGGCAGACGGCGTGCCGGTGCTGCGTCGCGACAAAATGGACGAAGTGCAGGAACAGTTGCGCCAGTTCCAGGGGGTGTCGGCAATCATCTATGACCAGACCTGTGCCGCGGAAAAACGCCGGCGGCGTAAACGCGGCAAATTCCCGGACCCTGCACGTCGGGTCGTGATCAACGAAGCAGTATGTGAAGGCTGTGGCGATTGCAGCAGCAAATCCAACTGCATGTCGGTGGTGGCGGTGGAAACCGAGTACGGCCGCAAGCGTGAAATTGACCAGTCTTCATGCAACAAAGACTTCACCTGTCTCAACGGTTTTTGCCCGAGTTTTGTCACGGTCGAAGGTGGCACCTTGCGCAAACCCAAAGCCCTGGCTTCCGCGAAGGATGACGTGTGGGATTTGCCGACGCCCGCGACCGTAGCGCTGGATGAGCCATATAGCATCCTGGTCACTGGCGTGGGCGGTACGGGCGTGGTGACCATCGGCGCCCTGCTGGGAATGGCGGCGTTCATCGAAGGCAAAGGCACGCTCAATCTGGACATGGCCGGCATGGCACAAAAAGGCGGTGCGGTGTGGTCGCACATTCGCATTGCCGCGCACCAGGAACAGTTGTTTGCACCGCGGATTGCCGAAGGTGAGACCGCCCTGCTGCTCGGTTGCGACCTGGTGGTCAGCGCCAACACCGAAACCCTGTCCAAACTGCGTCATGGCGTGACCCATGCCTTGATCAACAGCGAAGAAACCATCACCAGCGCCTTTGTGCGTACCTTCGCCCAGCAGGCGGAAACTGGTGATTTGCTGAAACACCCGGACCCGACCTTCCAGACCGGCAACATGTCGGAGCAAATCGCCGAAGCGGTGGGCACTGAGCATGCGGATTTTATCGACGCAAGCAAAATCGCCACGGCCCTGATGGGTGATTCGATTGCGACCAACACGTTCATGCTCGGCTATGCCTACCAGAAGGGCTGGTTGCCGGTGGGTAAAGCGGCGCTACTACAGGCCATCGAACTGAACGGCACGGCGGTGCCCTTTAATCTCTCGGCCTTCGACTGGGGTCGGCGCAGCGCCCATGACCTGCCACGGGTATTACGCAAACTGGAAGCCGGCAAGGTGCAAAGCCCGGACCGCTTACTGTCGCAAAGCCTGGAAGAAACGCTGGCACGGCGCATGGAGTTTCTCACTGCGTACCAGAACTACGCCTATGCCCAACGCTACCGCTATCGTGTCGAGCAATTCATCAAGGCAGAAACCGCACTGCTCGGGCAACCCGGCAAGCTGTCGGCAAGCGTCGCCCGTTACTACTTCAAAGTGCTGGCCATCAAGGATGAATATGAAGTAGCCCGTCTGTTTACCGACGGCCAATTCCTGGAAAAAATCCAGGCTGGCTTCGAAGGCGACTATCGCCTGCGCTTCCACCTCGCTCCGCCGCTGCTGAACGATAACGGCTCCGGCCGTGAATCGAAAAAACGCAGCTTCGGCCCCTGGATGCTGCAAGGCTTCAAACTGCTGGCCAGGCTCAAGTTCCTGCGTAATACATGGCTTGATCCATTCGGTCGTACCCATGAGCGCAAGGTGGAACGCAATTGGCTGGCCAACTACGAACAGATCCTCGACGAAGTGCTGGCGGGCTTGACCACCCAAAAACTGGGCCTGGCCCAGGATCTGGTGGAATTGCCTGAAAGCGTTCGCGGCTATGGTCCGGTCAAAGAGCGATTCCTCGGCCATGCGCAACAACGCCAGGCGCAATTGCTGGAGCAGTGGCGCAATGGCAACACCGCCCAATTCCATGATGCCAGCCAGAGCAACAGCAAAATCGCCGTCACTCAACTATAAGCCTTGCCCGGGCTGAACATTGTGCAGCCCGGGATGTTGGTTCATTCAACAAGGTCAAACCATGAACGAAGAACTGGCCAGAAATTACCGTGAGATTCTCCACAGCGTAGGTGAAAACCCAGAACGTGAAGGTTTGCTGGACACGCCAAAGCGCGCAGCAAAAGCCATGCAGTACCTCTGTCATGGCTACCAGCAAAGCCTCGAACAAATCGTCAATGGCGCACTGTTTGAATCGGACAACGATGAGATGGTCATCGTCCGGGACATCGAACTTTACTCCCTGTGCGAACATCATTTGCTGCCGTTTATTGGCAAGGCCCATGTCGCCTATATACCGACAGGCAAAGTGCTGGGACTGTCGAAAATCGCGCGTATTGTCGACATGTTCGCCCGCCGTTTGCAGATTCAGGAAAACCTGACACGCCAGATTGCCGACGCCATTGCCCAGGTGACCGATGCCGCCGGGGTGGCGGTGGTGATCGAGGCAAAACACATGTGCATGATGATGCGCGGTGTTGAGAAACAAAACTCGGTGATGAGCACCTCGGTGATGCTCGGCGCCTTCCGCGAGTCGTACAACACCCGCCAGGAGTTTTTGCAGCTGATCCGCGGTCGCTAGGCACGTGTGCCGGGCTCACCCAGGCACACTGCTTGCCACTCAACTGAGCATCATCATCCCGCCGTCAATCACCAGCGTCTGACCGGTGACAAACCGCGAGCCATCGCCGGCAAGAAACACCAGCACAGGGGCCAGGTCCCGGGCCGGTTCGCCCAGCTTGCCGCCGATTGGTACTTGGCCGGCCATGTACGCATCGTGTTGCTGCAATTGCTCGGCGCCCATGCTCGCGCGGGTGGCGTCGTACATCGGCGTCCACATCGCCGGAGCAATCGCGTTGACGGTAATGCCCAAGGGCCCCCACTCCCGCGCCACCGTGCGCGTCCACGCCAGTACGGCGCCCTTGCTGGCGGCGTAATGGGCTTTGCCCGGCTGTCCGAGTACGCCTGCGGCAGAGGCGAAATTGATGATGCGCCCGCCGCTGCCCTTGAGCTGCTCATAGGCCGCTCGGTTGGTCAGGAAAGTGCCACGGGTATTGACCGCAAAGACCTTTTCCCACTCGTCCAGCGTGATGCTGTCGGCGCTGGCATTCGGCGCGATGCCCGCGGCATGCACCAGCACATCCAGACCGTTGAGCTGTTCGCTGGCCCAGGCAAAGGCCGCGTCCACCGATTGGCTGTCAGCGATGTCACAGACTCGCGAGTGCGCCCAACCACCACCGTCACCCGTTATCGAGGCTGCCTCGCCCAGGTCGAGACTGACGACATGGGCACCCTCTTCCACAAACGCCTTGACCACTGCCGCGCCAATGCCGCGGGCGCCCCCCGTGACGATGATCCGCTTACCGGCCAGTTGCATGGGCTGTTCCTCTTGTCTGGATATATCAGGATAGTTGCTCGATACGTTGCAACGCCGTAGCGATCAGGCGCAGCGCCGAGGCGTGGTGTTTTTCACCGGTGACCCTGCAAGCTTTACCTGCACAGGCACGTGCGTGGCTGACTTCGAGAAAAATGCCGAGCTTGAACCCAGCCAACACCAGGTACCAGGTCAAGTCCGCCAACGAGCGTGAGCTGCCGGCGCGGTAATGGGCGACCAATTCATCGCTGCTGCAAAAGCCATCCCAGGGATGCACTTCGATGGTGCCGGCGCCACGACCCTCGGCATCGGGCCAGGTCACCACCAGCCAGGCGAGATCGAGCAACGGATCACCGACGGTGGCTAGCTCCCAATCGACTACCGCGGCGAGCTCTGCGTCGTCGTGCCGGAACATGACATTGGACAGGTGAAAGTCACCGTGCTGGATACCGGCCTGGAACTGCTGCGGACAATGCTCGCTTAACCATTGGGCCAAGCGTTCGAGCCCCGGCAGACCCTTGGCGCCGGGCCAACCGGGATAGTCTTTGACACTGTCCATCTGCGCCAGCCAGCGTGAGACCTGACGCTGGTGAAAACCCTCAGGCCGGCCAAAATCCGCCAGCCCCACCGCCTGGTAGTCAATTTCGCCCAGGCGCAACAGCGCATCGACCATGGCCAGCCCCATGCGCCGGCGCATTTCAGACTGCTGCGCATGAGGCGCCGGCAAACCGGTCGCGCAGTTGGGATTGAAACCCTGTATTGGTTCCATCAAGTAGAAACTGGCGCCCAAAACGCCTGGGTCAGCACAATCGGCAATCAAACCGGCATGGGGCACTTGCGACCCCGCCAATGCCTTGAGCAAGCGCGCTTCACGGGCAATCGTCTTGCCGCCGACTTCGCGCAGTTCCCTGGAAGGCCGACGCAGGACGAATTCACGCGAACCGCGCCGAAAGCGCAGCAGCAGGTTTTGCGTGCCTCCGGTCAAACGTATCGGGGCCTCGATGGGGCCGCGCTCCAGGCCTTGACTATCCATCCAGTCGGCCAGGCGCTCGAGGTCGACCAGATCCTGCCAGTCGTTCATGGATTGCGCTCGCCAAGGCTGGCCAATACGTCGGCGTATTTTTCCCGGGCACGGGCCTCGGCGGTGGGTCGATGGTAATCGGGGAACAATTCGTCGCAGGGCTGATAGTCGCGCAGCAGCTGTTTGGCAACCGTGACTTTGTGCACCTCGGTTGGCCCATCGGCCAGTCCCATCTGGAAGGAGCGCACGATGTAGCCGGTAAAGGGCATTTCTTCACTGACGCCCAGCGAACCATGCACATGCAGGGCGCGGGCGGCGATGTCATGCAACACCTTGGGCATAACAGCCTTCACTGCGGCGATGTCCTGGCGCACTCGCTTGTAGTCCTGGTACTGATCGATGCGCCACGCCGTGCGCATCACCAGCAAGCGAAATTGCTCCAGCTCGATCCATGAATCGGCAATTTTTTCCTGGATCATTTGCTTATCCGCCAAACGGCTGCCCTGGGTACTGCGCGACAGGGACCGCTCACAGAGTGTATCAAGGGCTTTTTGCGCCTGACCAATCACCCGCATGGCGTGGTGCACGCGGCCACCACCGAGCCGAACCTGAGCCACGACAAATGCCTGGCCGGGCGCACCGAGCATGTCGCCCGCGGGCACTCGCACCCTGTCGAATGACAGATAAGCATGGGTGGCGGCTGGGTCATCGGCGATACCGACGTTACGGATAATGCTAACCCCAGGCGCGTCAGCGGCGACGATGAACATAGACATGCCTTCATACACCGATACGCTTTTATCGGTGACCGCCATCACGATATAGAACGCTGCGTAGCGGGCATTGGAGGCAAACCATTTTTCGCCGCTCAGCAGCCAGTCATCGCCATCGCGTACCGCTTCGGTGGTGAACACGGCGGGATCCGCGCCACCTTGCGGCTCGGTCATGGCGAAGCAGGACACGATATCGCCATCGAGCAGCGGTTGCAGGTAGCGCTGCTTCTGCGCCGGGGTGCCGTAATGGGCGAGGATTTCCCCGTTGCCGGAATCTGGGGCCTGGCAGCCAAACACAATCGGGCCAAACAGCGAACGACCGAGAATTTCATTGATTAACGCCAGGCGCACCTGGCCATACCCTGCCCCACCCAGCTCCGGTCCCAGGTGACAGGCCCACAATTTGCGTGCCTTCACCTGCGCTTGCAGCGGCTTGACCAGCTGCTTGAACAACGGATCGTGGATATTCCACGGGCTGCCCAGCACATGATCGAGGGGCTCGACTTCCTCACGTACAAACTGCTCGATCCAATCCAGTTCCGCCTGTATCTCGGGGTCGGTCTGAAAGTCCCAGGCCATGGTGTGTCTCCTAGTAAATAACGATCAGGCCAGCAGCATGCCGCCGTCGACCAACAGGGTTTGGCCGAGCACATAGCTGGCCAGCGGCGAGGCAAGAAACAGCGCCACGTTGGCCATGTCCTGGGGCGTGCCCAGGCGCCCTTGAGGAATGGCCCGCAACGCGCCTTCGAGGCGCTTGGGGTTGCTGGTGGTTACCCGTGTCAGCTTGGTTTCCACCAGCCCGGGGGCAATGCCGTTGACCCGGATGCCGTCACGAGCCCAGGCTTCGGCCAGGGTGCGAGTGAGTCCAAAAGCACCGGTTTTCGAAGCGTTGTAGGCCGGATTGCCACGCGTGGAGTGGAAGGCGGCAGCGGAACTGACGGTGATCATCGAGCCCTTGGCCTGCATCAACAGCGGGTGAAACTTCTGTGCGCACACCATCAGGCTGATGAGGTTGACGTCGAGTACGCGCTTGAAACCCTCGGTCAGAAATTCCTGACGGTCGTAGAGCACCGTGCCTTGTGCTTGCACCAGCACATCCAGGCGGGTGAAGGGCACGCTGGCGACTTCAATCAACGCCGCGTCCGCAACGTCGAACTGGGCGTAGTGCAGGCCTTCGAGATTAGAGTCGGGTGAATCTCGATAGGCCGCTGCCGAGGCTCGTGTGCCCCAGACATGCACTTCGGCACCGCGCTGGCGAAAGTTCTGTGCAATGCCATTGCCAATGCCACTGGAACCGCCGATCACCAGCACGGTTTTACCGCTGAAATCCAACTCGTACATGGGTGTTCCTTGTGCTTGTCGATGAATGCTGTCGAGCAATAGCCACGCTTTTACAGCGCCACCAGACCCGCCGAGGCCATGCGTTCAATTTCACTGCGGGTGTAACCGAGCTCTGCCATGACTTGCCGGGTATGTTGGCCGAGGGCCGGTGGCGGGCGATTCAGCGACAACGGCAAATTGCCGAAATCCCAGAACGCGCCAATCTGTTGCAGGTCCCCGTACACCGCATGGGGATAATGGGCATGCAGGCCCGCGGCAGCGTGTTCGGGGCTGTCGAGAAACGCATCCATCTGCGCCTCCAGCACGGCCTGCGCAGGAACCTGCACGCCAGTCAGTGCTGCCAGTGCCGCCTGCCGGGTGAGGCCTGCGAAATAATCCTCGGGACGACTGCCCACCAGTGCGGTGAAGCGCTGAATTTCATCAGGCTGCAGCGCTGCCACCGCCAGCCAGGCATCGCTGCACAGATACAGACGGTGTGCGTCATTCAGCCCCGTCTGTTGCGCGTCCATATGGGCGACAGGCGTGAGACTGCCATCCTCCAGCACCACCGCTTCGCTCATCGACAGCAACGTGGCGCCCAACAATGAGGAACTGACCATTTGCCCGGCGCCGCTGCGGTTACGCTCGTACAACCCCAGTAGCAAGCCATAAAGCGAGGATAAACCGGCAAAAAAATCACCCACGCCAAAACGCAGCCACATCGGCGCTTGTCCTTCGCCGCCCTGCTCGACCTCCCAGCCGCAGGAGGCCTGCATCAGTTGGTCAAAGCCTGGCCAATCCGCACGCGGGCCGTTCGGCCCGTAGGCGCTGACATGGCAATAGACCAACTGCGGGTTAAGTGCTTTGAGACGCTCGTAGTCAACCTTGAGTTTGCGTGCGGCCGGCAGCCGCATGTTGTGGTGCACCACATCGGCCCAGCGTGCCAGCGTCTCGACGACGGGCTCGGTTTGCGGATCACCCAGTTGCAGCGCGACCCCCAATTTGCCCCGCTGGGTACCACTGAAAATTCGCTCCAGACGGCGCATGGCGTCGCCTTTAGGGGCTTCGATTTTAATGACCTCGGCGCCCAGGTCCGCCAGCAGCATGCAGGCAAACGGCCCGGCCAGGTAGGCGCCCAGATCCAAGACTTTCAAGCCATGCAGCGGTGGCAATGGAGCGGGACTCCACTTGTTCCCTTGCACTGGGAGCAATGCATCAGCGCCCGGCAGTACTGCGTTCCCTTCACCAACCAGTGGTGCACTGCCGCCGACTCGCGCAGGTAGCTGCACCTGCCAGGCCGGACCCGGTTGCAGGGTCTTGCCCAGTTGTACATCGTCAACTTCAACCACATAGCCATTGAGGCGCGCCTGCTCGTCGAAGTAGATATCGCCAAAGGCGCCGGCGATTTGCGCGGCCACATCGTGCTGCCAGAAATGCTCGACCCAATCCTGCGCCGGTCGTGTGGCGATAATCGCCTTGTTGGCGCCGAAGTTGGGCGCCACATGGCTGGGTGGCCATAACGCATTCAGGCGAGTCACTTCGGTTTCGCCCAGTTCGCTGAGCGCTGCGGCCATCCACGGCGATTTGTCCGGCGAGTAATGCACATGCAGCCAGCGGCCATCGGCGCACTGGTGCAATGGAATCGGAATGTATTTATCCAGGCCCTTGGCGAAGGCTGGGGTTGGCGTTTGCGCCCGGTTCCAATGCATGGTCATGGGCACCAGGGCCGCCTGTGCCAGACTCGTATGGGCGATGCCGCCACAGCCGTCACGGTCCCGCGCCAGCAACCGCGCCATTACCCCGACCACACACAGCCAGCAGGCCAGCCAGTTGGCGAATGGCATGCGCACAAACACCGGGCCGGGGCGATGCGCGGGCTGCTCATCCAACAGGCCCAGGCGCGCCAGGATCAGTGTTTCCCGTGGTATGGCATTCGCCAGCGCGTGCCGTTGCGGCCAGCCGCTGATCGCAGAGACAACCAATCGGGGGAAGTCTGCGACGAGCAGCGCGTCTGCCAGACCATGGGCCTGCGCCTCTGCCGGGGTGAAATCGTGCAGCAGCACATCGGCGCTGGCCAGTAGCAACCGCAACTGCTGGCGATCGGCAGGGTTCTCCAGGTCAAGGGTGACACTGCGCTTGCCACGATTGAGCACCGCGAACAGCACCTGGTGGTCTCTAGCCGCGTTGCCGGGTGATTCAACCATGACCACTTCGGCACCTGCTTCACACAGTTGCAGGCCCGCGGCTGAACCGGCAATGCCGGAACACAGGCTGATGACGCGAATGCCTTCAAGGATTGCCTGGCTCATACAGCACCTTTCAGTGGCTTGTTCTGCTCAAAGCGTTCTGCAGCAAAGCTGCAGAACGAATCCATGGCGTCACCCTAAGCCATCGAAAATTAATTTCATATATAGATTAGTATTCCGAATATAGAATCATAAGCACGGATATGAACAATAGTTAATAATCAGTTCAATAACACAATCAAGGGCCTCGACATGATCCTGCGCATGGACCACTTCACTATTGTCTCTGACCAACTGCAGGTGACACGGGATTTCTATGTTGAGGTGCTGGGTTTGGTTGAGGGGCCACGCCCGCCCTTCCCGGTTCCCGGGTTCTGGCTTTACACCCGGAACCAGCCAGTGCTGCATGTCGTGGGCGTAGCGCAAATGCCGGAACCACGACGTGGCGTGCTCGACCATATGGCCTTTCATGCCAGTGGCTTGCAGACGATGTGCACGCGTCTAATCGAGCATGGCGTGCGCTTCAAAATCATTCGTGCGCCAGGCTCGCAACGCACCTGGCAGCTGTTCATGCAGGACCCCAACGGGGTTGAAGTCGAACTCGACTTTGACGCCAGCGAAGAGCCGCCAGCCGATTGGAAAGAACGCCGGGCCGGCTAGATCAACCCGGAGTAACTGCCGCCGTCGACCTGTAGGTTTTGCCCGGTGATGTAGCCGGCCTGAGCCGAACAAAGAAACGCACAGGCCGCTGCAAATTCACTCGGCTGGCCAAATCGGCGCGCGGCTATTGGCTTGAGCATTTCCACCCGCGCCTGCTCGACGCTGAGTCGGCGATGCTTGGCCAACTGCTCGGTCATGAAGCGCAGGCGCTCGGTTTCAATACGTTCGGGCAGCAGATTGTTAATGGTCACGTTGTCGCGCGCGACTTCGACTGACAGGGCTTTGCAGAAAGCCGTGAGCCCTGCACGCGCCGCCGTGGACAATCCCAGGGGCAAGCGTGGCGACTTGACCATCGCCGAGGTGATATTGACGATGCGGCCAAACCCCCGCTCGCGCATCCCGCCGACCACTGCCTGAATCAGCAGAATGCCTGAAAGCATATTGGCCTCAATGGCCGCCAACCAGGCGGCATGGTCCCAGTCCTCCAGACGGCCCGGTTCCGGGCCTCCGTTGTTGGTCACCAGTATATCCACCACCGGACACGCGGCCAGCAGCGCCTGTCGACCGGCTGCGGTGGACAGGTCGGCCACCACGGTGCGTGGCAGTCGACCCGTGCTGCGTAAAATATCTTGCGCGGTGTGGGCCAGGCTCTCGGCATCGCGGCCATTGATCAGCACCTCGCAGCCCTCCTGCGCCAATGCCAGCGCACAGGCTTTGCCAAGCCCTCGAGAGGATGCACACACCACCGCAATACGCCCACCAATACCCAGATCCATTGCAGTACTCCTCGTGCGTGGGTGTCAGTCGTTCATGCCGAGCAAGGCTGTGATATCCCGCCCGGGTTCAGCGTCGCTGCCGTAGGCGAACTGGCCGGCACGCTGACGTTCGACCAACTGTTCCATCTGGTAGCGATAACGGGTACCCGGCGTATCGAAGCGCGAGTGCAAGTCACGACGTTCGTCGACCTCGAAATAACGTTGGTTCTGCGGGCGCACCACCGAGTTGTCCTGGGGCTGGATGATGTAGTTGATGCGCGGCATCACATAGCGAAAAGGCGCGGGTGCAGCGGTGGTGTTGAAGGTGACGTCACACCGCGATCTATGCTTGCCCACCGGCAGGAACGGTTGCAGGTTGGGCACGTCATACCCGGGGCGAAAGCGCGGATAGGAGATGCACACGTTGCTGCGCAAGTGAATGTGCAGCACGGCGCGAAAGTCCTGGTATTTGGCGCGCACACCGCCGACCCAGCGCATGATGGGCGCCACTGACTTTTGCGCCACGGTACGAGTGCGGGTCACGGTCTCGGAGGTCCATTGCACCTCCACCACGTCCGACTCACTGATACCGTCGCCAATGGTATTGGCATGCAGGAAATCGGCATGGGTCAGGTCAATCAGGTTTTCCACCGACAGCGCCGAGGTCGCATCAAACCGCACAGTACGCTGGGTGTAACCGGGAAGACTGCCGTCCTGCGGTAGAAACGGAATATGCGGGAGCAACTGCATGTCGGCAGCGTCCGGATTGCCGTACCAGACCCAGATGTAGCCGTAACGCTCAACCAGCGGATAAAAGCCCCGTCCCCCGGTAAACGCTGTGAGTATCAGCTCTTTCTGGGGGAAATGCGGATGAAACTCGGCAGCCACCGCGCGCCCGTTGTCCCGCCACAGGTAATAGGGCTGGGCATGAATGATCCGGCGAATGGGCCGCGCACTCAGGTCGCGGCTATGGGACACCGGGAACCAGGTGTCACGCAGGTCGTAGTTGATCGGCGTCCAGTCACCCCGCACTTTGCCAGGGATCGTATCGGTGGAGGAAGGCACGGCATGCATGGTGGGAACTCCTGTGCTCAGACGACTGCGCTGACGGGAATCAGGCGCGGTTGGCGCAACCCACGCAGTTCACGGGATGAGGCTTGCAACAAGGCCGCGACGGCTGCGCCATCAATCAGGCTTTTCACCTGGAATGGGGCTTGTTTACGCAGGCGTGCTGCTCGCCAGCGCAACGGTGCCCTGGCCGGCACCTGCTCATGCACGTAGCCACGCCAACACAGGCTGGTGGTGCCACGACGATTGGCACCGGTCGCGATCATCAGCGTCACTAGCGGCAATTCATCTTCGCTCAGCAAATCCACCCGAACAGTACCGCCGTTCAATGGGACGGCGGTGCGCACAATCAAGGGGTAATCCACCACAAACTGCGAAGGCAGGATTTGTGTGCTCCATACCGCACCTCGTTCCAGAACCACACGCCCCTGCTCGCTGCGCAGATCGCCAAGGAAAAAATCGGTAAGGCGCACATGGGGAAACCCGAGCAAGCATTCCGGACCGTCGAGCATCGCATCCAGGTACTGGTCGTGACTCATGTTGACGATAGTGGAACCGGTAAATTCGCGTCCGCTGGGTTGGTAATCGCTGCTGGGCAATGCCCCTTGCGGTGCCCCCTCACCCAACCACACATGGACAAAACCATTTTCCTCGCGCACCGCAAAGGCACGCGCGGCATAACGTGCAGGTACGCGCTCATCGGCATGCAGATTGGGGATCTGCGTGCAGCCACCACTGGCGCCATCAAAGGTCCAGCCGTGATAACCGCATTGCAGGCCGGACTCGACGACTCGCCCCAGAGCCAGCGGCACCCGCCGATGTGGGCAACGGTCTTCCAAGGCAAAGGCTTGGCCGGCCGCGTTTCGGAACAGCACCAACTCCTCGCCGGCAAAGGCCACGGCCAATGGCGTTTGATCATTCACGGCCTCGCAAAGCGCCATGGCCCACCAGCCTGGGGTCTTCATCGGGCTGCCTCTTTGTTATTGGTCTTGGGCAATTGCGTTGAACGCAGTCAGCGCTAACGGTAGTGCTTAGTGGTGGATAGAGCAAACATAATTCGACAGTTTTTTATTTTCTGTCGATATTTTTTAACCCAGCATAAAAAGGCAAAATTCAGGCATAAAGCCGAAACATTTCGGCTTAAAGAGCACATTTCAGCTTGATAAGCGACCTCCAAATGGACATTTTTTCTTTATCTGATCATGTTTTAATGAAAAATAGCTAGCGAGCAATCCATAAGCCTGATTACCATTAGCTTGCTCATTGACTCCAAGGTGCGCTGACGATGACCCAATCCACCCTCGGCTTTGTCCTCCATGACGTTGCCCGCTTGATGCGTAAGCGCTTTGAACAATGGGCTCGCGCAGCCGGTCTCACGCGCTCGCAATGGCAAGTCCTGGCCAAGCTGTCGATTCATGAGGGCATCCACCAGAAAGGCTTGGCAGACCTGTTGGAAATCGAGTCGGTCACCCTGGTGCGCTTGCTGGACAAGATGCAGGAGCGCGGGTTGATCGAACGCCGAAACCACCCCACCGACCGCCGTTACTCCTTGCTGTTTCTCACCCCGGCTGCCCATCCGCTGTTGCAATTCATGCGCACCATCGGCGAGCAAACCCGACTGGAAACCATGGCGGATTTCTCCATTCAGGAGCACGACCAATTGCTGCAGTACCTCGAACGTATGCGTGAACACTTGCTGACAGCCTGCGGTCAGCCCGTGGATGAGCCCACAGGTTGTGCAGCAAGCGAGGTGAAGCATGGCTGAGCCCACATTGCAGCGCCCTGCCGTGCACGCTGAAGCCCGACCGCTCGAGCCAGCGGAAAAACCCCAGATGCAGGCGCCCGAGGCGTCGGCCCTTGTTGGCCATGCTGAAGTTCCGGCTGACACGGCACGCCAACGCTGGCGCATCGGCCTGTTCTTGCTGGCACCGATCAGTGTCGTGGCCTGTGCTGCCTGGTATGTGTTGGGTGGCCAGATCGTAAGCACCGACAATGCTTATATCCAGGCCGAGCGTGTAGGGGTTTCCACCGATGTCGCCGGAATCGTCGCGGCCATTGAAGTCAGTGACAACCAAAGCGTGAGCAAAGGCCAGGTGTTGTTCCGTCTCAAGCCCGAGCCCTTTGAAATCGCCGTGGCCAGTGCCAAGGCGCAGCTGGAAAACGCGCGCAACCAGATCCTTTACCTCAAGGCCAGCTACAACCAATCGCTGGCCGAGATCGCCCAGGCTGAAGCCAAATTGCCCTTTTACCAGACCAATCTGCAACGGCTGGAAAAGCTGGTCAGCGTTGCCGCCGTATCCAGGACTCTCTACGACGACGCCCACCAGGACCTCGACAACACCCGTCAGCAGGTGTCGGTCGCCAAGGCCCAGGCTGCCGCGGCGCTGGCTCAACTGGGTGGGCGTCTGGACAGAGCTCTGGAGCTGCATCCCTCCTACTTGCAAGCGCTGGCGGCACTGAATGAAGCCGAACGCAACCTGCGAAACTCCGTGGTCATCGCCCCGTTCGACGGCGTCGTCACCAACGTTGACTCGCTGCAAGTGGGCGCGTACCTCCAACCACCACAATCGGGCTTCAGCCTGGTGTCCAGCGAGCAGCTGTGGGTGGCTGCGTCACCGAAAGAGACCGAGCTGACCAACGCTCACATCGGCCAGGGCGTAACCATTGAAGTAGACACTTATCCCGGTGTCACCTGGCATGGCACCGTGGAAAGCATCAGCCCGGCGTCCAGTTCGAGCTTCTCCCTGTTGCCGGCCCAGAACACCACGGGCAACTGGGTGAAGGTTGTGCAGCGCATTCCAGTACGGATCCATATCGACGATGCGGCAGGCAAACCTGCGCTGCGCCATGGCATGAGCGCCGTGGTCGATATCGACACCGGCACGGCCCGTGGCCTGCCGAAGCCGCTGGCAAACCTGTTCGCACGCCATCATGAGTGAAGTATCCGGACCACTTCCGCCATCGCCGTTGCGGGTACTGATCACCTTGTGTGTGGTGCTGGCGGTGGTCATGCAGGCGCTGGACACCACCATCGCCAACGTCGCCCTACCCTATATGCAGGGCAGCGTATCGGCCAGCGCCGATCAGATTAACTGGGTGCTGACCTCGTACATCGTCGCCACCGCCATCATGACCCCGCCCTCGGCTTTCCTGGCCCGGCGCTTCGGTCGCAAGCGCGTGTTGCTGTGGTCGATCCTGGGTTTTGTATTGGCGTCGGTGCTCTGTGGCATTGCCCGTTCACTGGAAGAAATCATCCTGTTCCGTCTGCTGCAAGGGGTGGCCGGGGCGGCATTGGTGCCGTTATCGCAAGGCATCCTGCTGGATATTTACCCGCAGAAAGAACGAGGGTCGGCAGTGGCCCTGTTCGGGGTATCGGTCATGGTCGGTCCCGTATTGGGTCCGATGCTCGGCGGCTGGCTGACGGAACACCTCAGCTGGCGCTGGGTGTTCTTCATCAACTTGCCTATCGGGTTGCTGGCCTTCATCGGCATGACCCGCTTCATCCGGGAAACCCCGGCCGACCGAACCGCACGCCTGGACTGGCTGGGCTTTGGCTCGCTCAGCGTGGCCATCATGTCGATTCAACTGTTCCTCGACCGCGGCGAACAACTGGGCTGGTTCGACTCGGGGGAAATCATCCTGGAAGCGCTGGTGGCAGCCATCGCTTCGTACATTTTCATCGTCCACACCTTCACCCACGACAAGCCCTTTATCAGCCTGAAGCTGTTCAAGGATCGTAATTACTCGGTGGCGGTGGTGTTTATCTTCATCATCGGCATCACCTACCTGGCCTCGCTGGCATTGATGACACCCTACCTGCAAACCCTGATGGGCTACCCGGTTCTCACCGCCGGCATGGTCATGGGGCCGCGCGGCCTGGGGACGATGCTGAGCATGTTTCTTGCCGGGAAGATCATCGGAAAAGTCGATATTCGCTGGATACTGTTTTGCGGCCTGGTGTTGTCCGCCTGGTCGATGTACATGATGACCGGTTGGACACCGGCCGTGTCCATCGACACCATCGTCTACGTCGGCTTTATCCAGGGCGCGAGCCTGGGCCTGTTGTTCGTCCCGCTAACCACCATCGCCTTTACCACCCTGCCCCCGCATTTGCGGGGCGAAGCCACGGGCCTGTACAACCTGTCACGCAATGTCGGTTCGAGCGTTGGCATCTCGATCGTCACGGTGCTGCTGGCGCAAAACACCCAGATCAACCATGCCGAAATCGGCGCCTACGTGACGCCATTCAACCGCCTGTTCGATGCCTGGCCTGTCAACAACCAGCTCAATCCACTGACCGCCAGCGGGCGTGCAGCCCTGGATGGCTTGATCACTGTTCAAGCCAGCTGGGTGGCTTACCTGGATGACTTCAAGCTGCTGATGTGGTTATCCATTGGCGTCATACCGCTGCTGCTGATATTCAGGACTGCGAAGTATCAAGCCAATCAGGCCTCGTAGCGAAAACGCCCCACCGCTACGTTCAGCTCATCGGACAGTTCGCGCAAGGACACCACGGCTCCGGATACCTGATGGGTGATCGCATCACCCTCACCGGCCATGCGCGCGATGTGCTCGACGTTGGCCACGATGCCCCGCCCGCCCTCGCTCTGCACGCTCACCGCATCGGCAATCCGGTCCACCCCACGCGTGGAGTCACCGACCAGTTCCGTCGCCTGTTGCAGGGTACTTTCCAACTCACTCAGCAACCGGCCGCTGTCCTCAAGTGCCACGGTGCCCGCACTCAATGCCTGGTCGACGATCCCGGACTGGTTCTCCAGCTTCAACGTCAACTGGTTGATCGAGTTGGCTGCCAGCGCCGAGCGTTGTGCCAGGTTACGCACTTCGTCGGCCACCACGCTGAAACCGCGCCCGCTCTCACCAGCCCTCGCGGCCTCGATCGCTGCGTTGAGCGCCAGCATGCTGGTTTGCGCGGAAAGGTCCTTGACCTGACCGATGCTGGCGGTGATCGCTGTCGTGCTTTCGACAAAATCGCCCACCGAGCCGCGGATGGCGGAGAAGGCATGGCGCACGCTGTCGATTTTCTCGAGTAGTCGCGACAAGGCCAAGTGCCCATCTTGCGCACCACGCAAACTGGCTTCGGCGCAGCTGCGCAGACTTTCAGCATGACTGGAGATTGCCGCAATGCCGTCGCTCATCTGCTCGATGGTCATAGACACCGCGCCCACCGCACCGGCCTGCGCCGTGGAGCTTTGCGCCACGCGCGCCGAAGTACCCACCAGCTCCTCCGCCGACGCGCCGACCGACGCTGCGACTCCGGCAACCTGGCGCATCGCCTGCTGAAAGCTATCAATGAGTTCGTTGAATGCCTGGGCCGTGTGGGCCACCTCATCTCGCCCCATGACCCGTACGCGTCGGGTCAGGTCGCCATCGCGCAACTCGATCGACGCCTGTTCGATTTCCCGGATGGGCCGGAGGATCTGGGCGCGCAACAAAAGACTGACAATGACGGCGAGTACGCTGGCGGCGATTAATACCGCAACCAACATCCGTGACACCTGGCGTTGCATAGTGCCGGCCTCGGCAAAGGCGCCAGAGGTCAGCTGCGCCTGCAGTCCCAGCAAACGATTGAATTGACCTTGCAGACCATTGTTGTCGGCGCGCACCCTGCCCAGCAGCGAGGCCGCCTGTATTTGGTCACTCAAGGCCGCGCGCTTGAAATCGGCAAGGCCTTCGCCGACCACGGCGGCCTGTTCTTGCACGGCGCGGTAGAGTTCTTTCTCCTCCTCACCCAGACGCGTCTCGCGAGCCACCTTGTCCAGCCCGACTCGCATGTCATCGACACTGGCCTGCATATCTTCCAGATAGGACTCAAGCTCCTCGGCAGAAGCCTGACCATTGGATTCAAGGATGCGTGCGCCTATGGCATAGGCCCCGACCATTGCCGCCTGCGACGCAGACGCGGTTTCCAGTACCTGGCGATACTGCTGGAAACGCAACTGGTCGATTTCCTCGATCACCGCCTGTTGCCTGGCCAGCCCATGATAGGCAAGGCCCGAAACAACCAATAAAGCGATAACAAATAATGCGGGCAGCACAAAGAGCTTGGCGCCGATTGAATAGCCTTTGAGAAATGACATTCTGATTACCGTTTTTGTTTTTATAGGAAATGACAGGCCAACATCAGCTCCATCATATTCTCTATACGGTATCTCATTCTACTATCAGAATGTTAGATGATACCTCAAATGGTTATCAGCACCTTCACGTTGGATAAACTAAAGCAATACAGGACCATCAAACTGTCCACTCCGTGATATTGGCCAAGGCTCCCCCGTGCTCCACGTAGATACTGAACAAATGCCCTGATCCTGGAGCGTTGTTCAGCATTTCCATCGGAATGTCGTGACGTGCGCTGGTGATGTACAAGGTGTCACGGTCTTCACCACCGAAAGCCAGGTCCGTCGGCCCTGGAATCGGCAAACCAATCATTCGATCAATGCTGCCGTCTTCGGCAAATCGAACCAGGCTCCAACCGTCGCGCAATGTGGTCCAAACACCCCCCTCTCGATCAAGGGCCAGTCCGCTCAGCCGCCCCGACCCTTTGGGCAACGTGGCCAAGCGCCGAACATTCACACTGCCTGCCTGCACGACGTAGACCGACCCGGTTTCCGGCCCGATTGCGTAAAACGCCTGCCCACGCTCATCCCAGCACATTGACGTGATGTTTTCCTGAAACTCCCAGGACAAGCGCAGATCACCATGCCGGTTCAACTCTCCCACCTTGCAGCCGGTGTGGCTCGCCAGGCACGCCCAGACACTGCCGTCAGGTCGACTACAAAGCCCCAAGAGGCTCTTGCCGGGCCAGTCGGGCAAGGGATGTTCGCAACCTTCAAAGTCAATCAGCGACCAACCCTGGGTATGGGCGACCAGCAATCCCTGGCTATGCAGCTCCATCGCCACGACCGGGGATTCGAGGCGGGCGAAAATACGCTCGCCATCGCCATCCAGCATGCGAATGGCCGGCGCCAGGGTATCCGCCCAAAACAGGCAACGAAGCTTGCTCGACCAACGCGGGAAAGCGCCATTGAACGCCCACGGACTATCGACCAGTTTGACGTCGGTGTCGCCGATTTGAATGCGCGGCTCGCTCAACTGAGCCCCCACGCGTCTTGCCGCTTCGCTTATCTCAGGGCCCAGCAGCTCCAGACGCTCAAGGGTCAAGCGATAAGCCGGCCCTGCCACACTCAAGGCGCCGCGCACATTTCCCGCGTTATCCCGGATCGCCGCAGCCACGCAACGCACGCCCATCACAATCTCCTCATCGTCGATGGCATAGCCCCTGGCCCGGGTGATCTGCAACTCGGTATGCAGGCGTCGACGATCGGTGATGGTCAGTTCGGTCAGCGGTGTCAGCACCAGCCCCTTGATGATTGCCTCACGAGCGGCTTCATCCATCGCCGCAAGAATTGCCTTGCCCTGACCCGTGCAATACACCGGCTTGCTCTGGCCAAGCGCCGCCGCCGAACGCATGGTGTGCGCGCCGTCGCAACGCTCGAGAGATCTGACTTGATTGCCATCGAGCACCGCCAGATAGGACGTCTCGCCGGTCAGATCGCGCAAGGCCCGCAACTCGAAACTCGCGGCCGCTACCAGGTCCGGCATCAGATAGGCATTGCGCACCAGTTCCAGATAACGGAACCCCAACCGGTAAACCTTGTGCACCGGATCGCGGCGAATCATGCCGCGCTCCACCAGGCTGGCGATGATTCGATACAGCGTGGTTTTGGGTAACTCCAGCTGCCCTGCCAATTCGGCCTGACTGACGCCCCGAGGCGCGGAACCAACGGCCTCCAACACATCCAGCGCCTTCTCCAGTGCACCCGTGCCCTCTCCTGCTTTCATGACTTATTCCCACCATATGGAACAACGAATGAACTGGATCATACGACGGGTATTGCACACGTCAACAAACCTCTAGGATCTGACGATATCAGGTCATCACAAACATTATTAGTCCCAAATTACGGGAATAACCAATGACTTGGTGCACCTACACGCCATGCGTAAGAGCACAGGAGAACAACAATGACGCAGATCCACCAATACGCCGACACACTGGAAGAAACCGACGAGCGCCAGGTTCATGTCAGCGATGAAGTGCTGGCACGCCTAGCCCGTTGCAGCAGCGGTTCGCTGACCACCCAACTGTTCAAATTGGGTTTTCGTCAGCCAGCCCTGGTCGGCCTTCGCGCCATGAACAAAGACATCAAGCCGTTCGCTGGCCGCGCTTTCACCATGCGCTTCATACCGGCCCGCGAGGACATCGACACCTACGGCACCATGACCACCAAACCCAACCACAACAATCTGCAATGGCAGGGTGTGGAACAGATCCAGCCGGGCGACGTGCTGGTCATCGACAGCCAGAACGACCCGCGTGCGGCGTCGGCGGGCAATATCCTGGTGACCCGTCTGCTGGCCCGTGGCGCCCGGGCTATCGTTACCGACGGCGCCCTGCGCGACGGCAGTGAAATTGCCGCTTTGCCGCTGCCTGCCTTTGCCCGCGAAGTCACTGCAACCACGCGCATCTCCTATCACCACGTGGCTGACTTGCAGGTACCGATCGGCTGTGCCGGTGTGGCGGTGTATCCAGGCGACATCATCGTCGGCGACGGCGACGGTTTGACGGTGATTCCTGCGCATCTGGCAGAAGAGCTGGCCGATTACTGCACCGTGCAGGACGACCTGGAAGGCTATCTGGCGATGCGCATCGCCGCCGGCGAAGCACTCTGGGGCGTCTATCCACCAGGTCCAACCGCCATCTCTGACTACCACGCATGGGTAGCCTCAGGTCGTCCTGCCATCCCGAGCATCATCAACAAGGGGGATGAACAATGAGCAAACAAGCCGAATACGCCGCACTGATCCGTCGCTACTTTGCTGCTTGCAACGCGGGCGATCACGCCGAATTGGTGTCGTGCTTCACTCCGGATGCCGTGCACTACTTCCCAGCCGGATTGCCAGAAATTCCTTGGCGCACTGCCGAGACCATCGCGTCCAAATGGGTGTGGTGCGTCGAGAACCTCGGCTCGCAATGGACCATCGAGAAGATTCTCGTCAGCCATGACAGCCCTGAAGCGGTGATCGAGTGGACGCACTGGAAGGGTAAACTGGGTACTGCGCTGCGTGGTGACGAGTGGTACATCTTTGACGAGCATACTGGTCTGATCAAAGAGATCCGCGCTTACTACGCCTCACCTGCCGACAAGGAAGTGGCCATCAACGAAATCGTCGACTTCGATTACGCGGGTCGTGGTTACCACCTGGAACCGGCCACAGGAGGTGAACAATGAGCACCACCGAGTTTCAATTGATCGATGCAGCTGTCGAGGCTGCCGGTGCCGTCGCCGGGTTCTGGGCGGCCTCCGCGCCCTCCGTTCGCAGCGGCTTGCTACGTGGACTGGCCAGCGGTCTTGAACAGTACCAAGCCGCTCTTGTGGCACTGGCCGACGAAGAAACCGGCCTGGGTGCCGGGCGACTCAACGGTGAAGTGGCGCGAACGGCCTTTCAACTGCGTGGTTTCGCCGACGAGGTAGAGGCCGGTGTGCCATACCAGACAATCGACGATCAGGCCGCGGCTGGCGCGCCGCCCGTAGGTCGCCCACGCCTGACACGCACCCACGAACCGCTGGGGCCGGTGGCGATGTTTTCAGCCAGCAACTTCCCGTTCGCTTTTTCGGTCCTGGGCGGCGACACCGCTTCGGCATTGGCGGCCGGTTGCCCTGTGGTAGTCAAGACTCATTCCGGGCACCCACGGCTGTCGCGCGCAGTACATGAGGTGGCTCAGGGCGTACTTGACGGCATGAACTTGCCTGGCGGGCTGCTTGGCCTGGTCGATGGCGCCTCCCGCGCAGCGGGCCTGCACCTGGTAGCGCATCCGCAGATTGCCGCCGTTGCATTTACCGGTTCCTATCAAGGCGGGACCGCGCTTTGGAAAGCCGCTAACGAACGCCGTCGCCCTGTTCCGTTTTTCGGTGAGTTGGGCTCCATTAATCCATTGATCGCCCTGCCCGGTATTCTAGAGCGTGACAGCGAGGCCCTGGCGAACACCCTTGCTGCTTCGATCACCCAAGGCACCGGACAATTCTGCACCAGCCCGGGGGTGATCGTTTTACTCGACCATCCGGCCAGTGACCGTTTTGTCGCGCAATTGAGCGCGGCACTGCAACCGATCAAGACCCATCGCATGCTGACTCCCGGTATGCGAAACGGATTTGATGCAGGAGTCGCCCATCTGCTGGCATCCGATGCAGCGAGCCAAGTATTCGAGCCACTGGCCGATAGCGAAGGCCCGGCTCCGCGTCTGTTCAAGGTCGACGCCAAGGCCTTTATTGAAGACGCCAATATTCGCGAAGAAATGTTCGGCCCCGCCGCCGTGGTACTGACAGTCGAGTCCATCGAACAGGCGACCGCTGTGTTGCACGCCATTGGAGGCAGCTTGACGGCGACGCTTTGGGGCTTCGAAGACGCCACCGACGACACCCGTGCGCTGCTTCGCGCCGCTCGCCAGATCGCCGGTCGAGTGTTGTTCTCGGGCGTGCCAACAGGCGTTGCCGTCACGCACGCACAGCAACATGGCGGCCCCTGGCCTGCGTCGACTCAACCACAAAGCACTTCGGTGGGCTACGCCGCGCTGCAGCGCTACCTGCGCCCGGTGGCGTTGCAGGATGCTCCGGCATGGGCACTCGCCCAGCAAGGAGCCCAGCCATGATGAAACACATCGTGATGTTCCGGCGCCTGCCTGCGGTGGAGAAAAACCCACAGCTGGAAAACCATCTCGTGCAGTGGATGAGCGACCTCGCCAAGGACATTGAGTTTGCCCGCAGCTGGAAGGTGTCGGCCAATGAACTGGACCGACCGATCTGCTGGGACTACGTGCTGGAGACGACGTTCGACGATGCCGAAGCGGTCAACCGTTACCTGCCTCACCCGGCGCACGTTGCCCTGGTCACTGAACTGAAAAAGTACTTCGAATGGGTCGTTGTGGACTACACGGAGGCAGACACCCAGGCCGCTTGATCCCGTTACAGGTATTGGCTCCCAAGGGTCGCCAATGCCTGGGCACTCTACAAAAATAATTAGACGAGGCACACATGAACAACAACGAGCGCTACGCGCTGGAAGGAAACACGCCAGTTGCCGCGGTCTCGGCCCAATCGAAGGGCCACCAGGACGCGGCGGCGACCACGAAATAGAGCAGCTATCGCTTTCTGATTCTGGCGTTGATCACCATCGTTCTCGCCCTGAGTACGGGGGATCGTGCTGCACTGTCGGTCGCAGGGACCGACATGAGCAAGGAGCTCGGTATCAGTTCTGTGGAAATGGGATACCTGTTCTCGGCATTCAGCTGGGCGTACGTAATCTTCCTGATCCCCTCCGGGTGGCTGACCGACCGTATCGGCTCGAAGCTTTCAATGATGCTGGCCGTGGTGATCTGGTCTTGCTTCACGGTGATGATGGGTATGGTGCATTTCATTGGCATGGTGGTACCACTGCTACTGGCCCTGCGCTTTTTGCTCGGTGCTGCTGAGTCTCCGGTCGGACCAGCCTCGGGCCGCATCATTGCCGCATGGTTCCCCTCCTCCGAACGCGGTATTGCCGGCGCCATCTTCAACAGCGCGCAATACCTGTCGCTGGCTGTCTTCACCCCAGTCATGGGATGGCTCTGCTACACCTACGGCTGGGAGTACGTATTCATCATCATGGGCGCCATCGGCCTGGTGATTGGTGCCATCTGGTGGAAATTCTACTACCTGCCCATTGACCATCCGAAGATGAACAGCGAGGAACTGGAATACATCCGCGCTGGCGACGGCCTTGTTGATCTGGAGAGTTTGAAATCCAAAGCGGCAAATACCGGCAAGGGCATGAAGCTCGGCGAGATCGGACAGTTGTTTCGCAGTCGCATGCTGGTCGGGATTTTTCTGGCCCAATACTGCATCACTTCGATCACCTGGTTCTTCATGACCTGGTTTCCGATTTATCTGGTCAAGGAACGTGGATTTGACATCCTTCAGGCCGGGTTTATCGCAGCAATTCCAGCGTTGTGTGGCTTGGTGGGCGGCGTGTCCAGCGGTTTTATCTCCGACCTGATCCTGAAGAAAACGGGCTCTTTGAGCATTGCTCGTAAAACCCCGATCACCATTGGCCTGTTGCTCAGCGCCAGCATCATTCTCTGTAACTATGCCGAAAGCGCTGCCGTGGTCGTTGTGCTGATGAGCCTGGCGTTCTTCGGTAAGGGTTTCGGCTCGATGGGCTGGACAGTGGTCGCCGACACCGCGCCCAAAGAGCTTATCGGGACTACCGGTGGCGTATTTAATGCCTTCGGCAACACCGCTGGAATCGTAACCCCGGTGGTCATCGGCTACATCCTTCAAACCACAGGTTCCTTCGATGGCGCACTGCTCTACGTCGGCGCTCACGGATTGGTAGCGGTCGCCAGTTACTGGCTGATCGTCGGCAAGATCCAACGCTTCAAGCTTCATCCGAAAACTTGAATTCGGTTTCCAACTGACTCCAATTAAAGATATGCGAGGCACCAAAAATGAAGATGATTTTTCGTTGGCACGGTCCGAAAGATCCAATCAATTTGCAGTACATCAATCAGATTCCCGGGTTGTACGGCATTGTTTCATCACTTTACGACACCCCGCTTGGAGAAGTCTGGCCGGTGGACCGTATCACCAGTCTGCGAGACGCAGCGGCGGCTTATGGTTTGAAAATGGACGTCGTCGACAGCTTCCGCGTGCACGAAGACATCAAACTGGGAAAGCCCAATCGTGAAGCGCTTATTCCGCAGTACATTGAAACGCTGAAGAATCTTGCCGCCAGCGGTATCAAGATCGTCTGCTACAACTTCATGCCTGTATTCGACTGGACTCGTACACAGATGGAGTACCAACTGCCCGATGGCTCCAATACATTGTCTTTCGAGGCCTCGTTGGTTGATCGACTGGACGTATCTAAAGGTGTGATTCCCCTACCCGGCATCGGTACAAAATACCCTGCAGAGAAGCTCCAGGCACTGCTTGAAGAATACAAGGATGTCAGCACCGAACAGATGTGGAAAAACCTTGAGTGGTTCCTGGGCAAGTTGGTGCCGGTTGCCGAGCAGCTTGGCCTGAAACTGGCCCTACACGCAGACGATCCGCCTCGTTCGGTGTTTGGCCTTCCTCGAATTATCAAAAACATCGAGGATCATCGCCGCGTACTGAGCATCATTGACTCGCCTGCGAACGGCCTGACGTTATGCAGCGGCACCATCGGCTCGGACCTCAACAACGATGTGCCGTCGTTCATCAACGAATTCGCCGCTCGCCAGCGTGTGCATTACGTTCACCTGCGTAACGTCAAGGTGTTCGACAACGGTGACTTTTATGAAAGCGCCCACCCGACGCAATGTGGTTCGCTGGATATGGCGGAAATCCTGAAGGCCCTGCATGACGCCAACTTCACCGGCTACGCCCGTCCAGACCATGGCCGCATGATTTGGGGAGAGACAGGCGTACCAGGATACGGCTTGTACGATCGTGCACTGGGCATCATGTACTTGCAGGGTTTGTGGGAAGGCATCGGCAAGGAAAAAACCAAGGCAGTGCTGCAAAAACAAGGGCCCGCCGCAGTAGCGTGATCGAGTCTTCCACCGAAGCACTGCCAATCTATTGCCGCGTACGCAGTCGAATGTGTGCTTTACGCGAGGACTGTCTCGCGGCAATTAGACGCTTCGGTCATGCCAGGCAAAGTCAGCAGCATCGACCTTATAAGAAAAGCAGGACTTAATTATGACCTCCCGTGAAATCAGCCCCGTGATCCGCCTGGACCCTGCCGACAACGTAGTGGTCGCACGCGTGGAAATCCCCACAGGCACTGCCATTACTAACGAATCATTGACTACGCTGCAGGACGTCCCGCTGGGGCACAAGATTGCTGCACGCATGATCGAAAAAGGCCAACCGGTGCTCAAGTACAACACCGTGATTGGCTATGCCAGCGAAGACTTGCCACCAGGTACCTGGATGCACAGCCACAACATTGAGTTCGGCGAAACCGCTCGCGATTATCGCTACGGCCTGGATTACGTGCCCACCGACCTGTTGCCAGCCGATAAGCGCGCGACGTTCCAGGGCATCATTCGCGAAGATGGCCGGGTGGCCACGCGCAACTACCTCGGCATTTTTGTCGTCGGCAATTGCGGCGCCACCGTGGCACGCAAAATTGCCAATCACTTTGACGAAGAGCGCCTGGCCGCCTTCCCGAACATCGACGGCGTCGTGCCCTTCGTGCATGAAATCGGTTGCGGCATGGAAATGACCGGCGAACCGATGAACCTGCTGCGCCGTACCATCGGCGGCCACATCAAGCACGCCAACACCGCCGGCGGCCTGCTGATTGCCCTGGGCTGCGAGCGCAACAATATCTATGGTTTCATCGAGCAGGAGCAACTTGTACTGGGAGACATGCTCAAGTCGCTGGTGATCCAGGACGTCGGCGGCGTTAAAACCGCGGTAGACCAAGGCATCAAGATGATTCAAGCGATGCTGCCCCAAGCCAACGCCGTGCAACGCGAAACCGTGTCGGCCGAACACCTGATCATCGGCATGCAATGCGGTGGCTCTGACGGCTTCTCCGGCCTCTCGGCCAACCCGGCGCTAGGCGCTGCGGTTGACATTCTGGTGCGCCACGGCGGGACCGCGATTCTCTCCGAGACCTCGGAAATTTTCGGCGTCGAACACACCTTGACCGCCCGAGCCGCCACCCCCGAAGTCGGTCGCAAACTGATTGACCGCATCGACTGGTGGCTGGAATACAACAAGGGCCGCGACACCCAGATCAATGGTCGCGTCAGCCCCGGCAACAACGCCGGTGGCCTGGCCAACGTGCTGGAAAAATCCTTGGGCGGTGCCAAGAAAGGCGGCAACGCACCACTGATGGATGTGTATGAATACGCCTACCCGGTGACGACCCATGGCCTAGTGTTCATGGACACCCCCGGCTATGACCCGGTGTCCGCGACCGGCCAGATCGCCGGTGGCGCCAACATGATCGCGTTTACCACCGGGCGTGGTTCGTGCTTCGGTTCGGTTCCTGCACCGACCTTCAAACTGGCGAGCAATTCGCCCATGTTCAATCGCATGAGCGATGACATGGACATCAACTGCGGCCAGATCATCGACGGCGACAAGACCATCCAGCAAATGGGCCAGGAAATCTTCGAGCGCCTGCTGACTCACGCCTCGGGAGACAAAACCAAGAGTGAACTCAACGGCCTGGGCGAAGACGAATTCTGCCCATGGCAGATCGGCGTGCTTGCATGACACCGGTGCCGTTGTCGCTACACGTTGCCCCTGCCGCATGGCCTTGCGGCAGGTCGCTCGACAGGATGCTCGGCTGACTCGTCACGTATGAGTCACCGTGTGAACTGAGTTCTCCTTCAAATAACAACAACGATTCCGCCGAAAAGGCGGTTGGCGCAGCCATGCCTGCGATTCAACGGGAGCCACCATGCAACACAACAACAAAGTGCTCATCTGCTCGACTTTGCTACCAATGGGACTGTTCAGCAGTGCCGGCCACGCAGCAAGTTTCCTCGAAGACAGCCACGCCACACTGCAGACCAGTAATTTCTACTTGAACCGAGACTTTCGCGAAGACCCGGGTATCTCCAAACGTGAAGAATGGGCACAGGGTTTCGTCCTCGACTACAAGTCCGGCTACACCGCAGGCACCCTCGGCTTCGGGCTCGATGCCATTGGCATGCTGGGGATCAAGCTAGACTCGGCCCCCGATCGCAGTGGCACCGGTTTGTTGCCGGTCGGCGAAGATGGTCGGGCCCCTGACGAGTACAGCAAGTTCGGCGCGGCAGCCAAGATCAAGGTGTCGAAAACCGAGCTGAAGGTCGGTACGCAGATTCTCAAGTATCCGGTCATATCTTCCAGCACCGGACGTATCCTGCCCCAGACCTTCCAGGGCGGCATCCTCACCGCCAAGGAACTGGACAACTTCACACTGACCCTGGGCGACATCAACCGCACCACGCTGCGTGACTACTCTCATAACCAGCCTCTGACCCTGGTCAGCAAGAACAAGCGCTTCAAAGCCACTCCCGACGCCGACGACTTCAAAATGGCCGGCGCTGACTACGCTCTAAGCAAGAATCTGACCTTGAGTTATCAGTACGGTGAGCTGGAAAACATCTATCGTCAGCAGTATCTGGGCTTGGTGCATTCCCTACCATTGGGTAGCGGTACTCTAAAGACAGATGTGCGGTATTACCTCAGCAGTGATGTCGGTAATGCCGGTGCCGGCAAGGTCGACAACCGTACCCTTAACGCACTGGTCGCCTACAGCTTGGGTGGCCATGGCGTCGGGCTCGGTTATCAGGGGTTGAGCGGATCAACTGCAATGCCTTACATCGTTGGTACCGATGCGTACTTGACTAACTACATGATGGCAAACGACTTCATGGAGCGCGACGAACGCTCCTGGCAACTGCGCTACACCTACGATTTCGCCGTCTTCGGTGTGCCAGGCCTAACCTTCTCCACGCGCTACACAAAGGCCGATCATGCCAACCCGGCGACCGTGGCGGGTGAAGGCAGGGAATGGGAGCGTGACACCGATATTGGCTATGCGATTCAAAGCGGGACATTGAAAAATGTCGCGGTACTTTGGCGCTATGCAACGCTGCGCTCGAACTACTTGCGTGATATCGATGAAAACAGAATGATCATCAGCTATAACCTGCCACTGTTCTGACCATCAAAACCGTGCGGGAAGGATCGAGATAATTCTTCCTGCCGTCAGGCGTAATTGTGGCACACAGCGAATGGCAGGCACCTCTTCAAAATTGAATTACCAAGGCAGTTCGCGCCTTCAGAAGCAATTCACCCTACTTTTCCAGACGTTCCGTGATGGGGGCGAGTTCTATTGAAACCGAACACCCATTTAGGGGCCCCCTCATGTCTTACGCCATAAGCACACTTGGTTGAACAAATGGGTCGCCCCTACTCCATTCCTTTGCTTCACTCAGCACTTCTTGGAGCGCTTGTGTATTAAACGCACGCGTTTGGTCTGCGGAGAACAGCGCATAGAGTACGAGTGCAGCGACTACGCTGAGAAAATCGTCCTATGCTGTCTTTTCGATGAGGCAAAAAATCCGACCTTGAAGGGCAAGGCCTGTGAACGTGAACTGGGAAGGAATGCTGCCGATCGAAGGTACGGTGATCGTTATTGAGGATGATCCGACCCTTCGATCACTGATGACGGACATCCTGTCCGAGATTGGCGCCCAGTCTCTGGCTTTTGAGGCTGCAGACGACGCGCTGACGTACTTTTTGCAGAACACTTTCCACTGCCCGCTTGTGATCGTGGATCAGGCGCTACCAGGGCAGATCCAAGGGATGGAGTTTATTGAGATGATCCAAAGTCGTCTGCCTTGGATCGCCTCCATTCTCACATCCGGTTATTTGATCGATCCAAGCGACTTACCGGTCCATACGATTTATCTGCACAAGCCTTGGTCCCTGGATGACCTGGTGATTTCGGTGGCCACCCTGCTGCAGCCCGGTAACCCCATCGTGAAGACATCCCCCTGAGTCGCTGGAGGTTTATTCGAACACCAACAAGCTCGCGAGCGCGACGGCAACGCACCACGCGGAGATTGTTACTAGCAGACGTAGAATGTGGTTCATCTCCATGTCTTGCCGCGCATTATCTCAACTCCTGTAGCAGTAGGGTCACGATTACTGCAAACCCAATCGCGAGTATCCCGATTCCAAACGTTACTCCTAGAAGAATAGGATGTTTCCACAAGGCTCCAGTCGATCAACGATTTGTAGGGTGCGAGCATCTGAGCAATAACCAAGCCAGCCAGCCGGCACAGTCAAGCCCAGGCTTCTTGCCTGCGAGAATTCCCCAAAAGCGGGGGAGACTTTCCTTACATACGGTGCTGAGCTCCCAGATATGGTGCCGACATCGGGCTGTTTCTGTTTCTATCCAAATTGGCAAACAGGGATAGCTCTGGAAAAAAACGCCTAAACTGGGAGAGACGCTATCACTGCCTTTGGTGATATCTGAATAAGGATCAAGCATGAAGGCAAAGCGGGAAAAACCCTTACCGCTGAATGGATGGGTCATCGTTGTTGAGGACGACCCCACGCTGAGGATGTCGATGGTAGAAATTCTGGACGAGATCGGCCTCAGCCCTTTGGATTTCCAATCTGCCGGCGATGCTTTGATCTACTTGATGGGAATACCCGACGGTTGTCCGTTGGTGATCGTTGATCAAGGCCAGCCTGGTCAGTTGAGCGGTGCGGACTTCATTAAGTTAGTGAAAAAGAAATGGCCACTGACCGCCGCCGTTCTTACATCCAGCTATGAACTCGTCCCCTTAACGTTGCCCGACTCAACAATCCATTTACAAAAGCCGTGGTCAATGGATGATTTGGTGATGGCAGTAGCAACGCTGGTTCAACCTAGTCACCCCATCGACAAGAACTAATCACTAGAATTCTTGAACGACTGTTTCGGGTCGACTTGCGCCTTAGCAGACGCCCTCAACACTCGCCACTCGCTGATAGAACAGCGCCGCTCGTTGTGAGTCCCCAGGCCCGCCCAAACTGGTTTTTTCATTTCGGCCAAAAACGGCTTGCCGGATTACCTGTTTGGGGCTGATTTTTGGCTGTCGTCAGCGTCACCTTTGGGTTGTGGATACAACCGGTCGCCATCGTCAGCTTTGGGTCGTTTTCCGTCCCCTGCGATGGGCAGCTTACCCACAATCTACAAAGTCGGAGATGGACGACCGGCTTTGTCATCACCAATCAAGATCTTTGTGCTTGCGGGAATTAACAACCTCCGCTTTGGCTTCGTCGGAGGTAACACGAGAGCCGCAGGCGCGTCGTCGCTTTTTGCCTTCCATGCGCATGATTTGTAGCGGACTGGGCCGCACCTCCTCCAACAACGAACTCAGGCGCTCCAACTCGCCGAGGGCGCGCAAAACGGCGATCAGATTGATCAAGGTGCCTTTGCCTTGATTGAGCATCAGGTGCAGAGTCTGCCGGCTGATCGCCGCGTTCTCCGCTACCGTCTCAACGCTGATGTTCTTCTTCAACCGCAGCTTTTGAAGGTGTGCCCCTACTGTGGCGGCGAGCATTTGATCCGATTGAATATAAAGTCGCATAGCGTCTATTTTCCTAGGCATTAACTGGCTAAAAAGCACTTTACGTCAGGAATTCTAGACAGCACAGAGAAAAACTTTCATATTCTCGCCGCTTCTGCTGAATCCCCAGACCACGGCGACATAAATGAACTGTATTCCGAGGATCATCGGCTAGGCCATGCAAGGCTTTACATGGACAGTGAATGACGGCTTCTGGTCGTTTTCTGCGCGTCATAAGAGGCAGAAACCGATCCATAGCTGCCTCTCCCAGAGGGCTGAGCTCTCGACCAAGCGTACGCAGCCTGCACTTTTCCTTTTAGGCAGCATTTATCCTAGAGATTTTGTTGAGTCACCAAAAAAAATCTTAATTTTTGGTGATTTTTCCAACATTTTCTTTATTTTGCGGGGTGACATGCACTCAATTATCCTCGTTTCTCAGGTTTGGCAGCTATATACATAGGGCTGTAGAAAAAATCCCAAGAGGGCGAAATGTGAGCGATCGACAGCCGTCCCAAAGCCCCCGTAAATACAGGCTGACCTTCCATTTTTGTTACGCGACAGTAATTAACGCAGTCGACGCGCGGTACAACATTCGCGGCTACATGCTGGCGGAACTGGTGAAGTTGTGCCTGAAGAACCGAGCCAGGATCCTATGCAGCCAACGTGCCTTTTATGAACGCCACGTTCAGATGGAGGCTCTCACGTACCTAGAATGTTTCACAGCTAAGCTTTTATTTGGTCCGGGCGGACGACTGTGCCCACATGAGTATCACTACGTAGCCAGCGATGAGTCTCTATTAAGGGCAAATACCTAAGTGGCCTTTTGTGGCGGATTCGGTCTATAGCGATGGGGCGCAAATCGACCCAAAGCTGACTGTCACTGGGGGTTGTTTATCACTTCAGGAGGTGCCAAGCGCCGTTGGGCGCTTGGCGCATGATTCGTCATCTTACGAATCTGCCCCCTCATCGGACGGACGAATGTAATAGCGCGCAATATCAGGTGAATAGTGCCCGGTATGGATCCTGGCAGGAGTTCCTGCCATAGCAGCATGTACAGCAACGGATAACCGAACGCTATGGATAGACGTTCGGGTACCCTCTATCTGAGCAGCGACCAGCCAAGAATGAAATATTTTACGCAATTCTTTATCAGTCATATGTGCTTTGGGGGCATTTTTTGAAGGGAACAGATAGTCACCCACGGAGAGCCCAGCCCCTCGGATGTATTGAGCTAAGGCCCCTGCGGGAGCAATTGATTTGACTTTTTCCCCCTGTGTGCGGGTTTTTTGAGCTAGCCAAGAGATTGAAGTGTACGGAGAGTTGAGGCGGGCGACCTTGGCCTCAACGATTTCGATCGAACGCATTCCGGACAGTAGGAGCGCAAACAAGGCCCCATCACGAAAACTATCTTTTTGTTGTATAACTCGCTTCAAGGACACCAACTCTTCTGGGCTCATCACGCGTGTAGATTTCGAGCGCTGGGTGCAATGGATATGTGGTCCTGACGAACCAACCTCTTGTCCGTTCTCTTTCTCAAGTGGACGGACATCAAGCTCCGGTTCCGAGAAGGGGGGCAGAGTCCTCAGCGATGGCGTCTCTAGTTGCCGCGTTCGCTGCGTGTGACTTGATCCTCTAAAAACTTGAAAGTCTTGCAAGGGCAACAACATCACTAGCGAGTCTAAAGCGCTCGGGTCGAGGCGGATAGAGCACTCCGTTCGAAGGTACTCTAAAATGGAAGTATTTATGCCGTGCCTCACCTCCGCCAAGGTAGGCGCAATGGTATTCAGCGGACAGCTTTTTGAGCTCTTCACAACATCATTGAAATTACGATAGCCGAGTCCGCGAGATAAAATCTCACGCGCCGCAGAGAGCTTCAAAGGTGAGCTACTAGGCCAATTACGTTTAATTTTTTTTGCTATGGGTTTGAAACCCAGGTTGTTGGCTAGGTCGGCTGGATAAATTGGAACACGCATGGCAGTTCTCCAATGCGTCAGGGTGTCGGCTGCCCGCTGACTATCGTCGAAGAGCATGCGAAAAGAGGGGGGGGAGCTACCTGATGGTGACCACCTTAGCGAGCCGACCGCACGATCCAGGAAAACCGCACCTATCACGCTAGCACTTAACAGCGGCCTGTCCAACCGTTAATTAGATTTCACGAGTACCTGCGTTTTGTCGTGCGACTCCAGGCGACAACTGAATATCACGACGTCTATTTGGCAATGCGACAAATCTACAAATCATAAATGTTTGCATGACGCGGCCATCGATTATCACTAAAACACCAAGCTAAAGCCGCCATCCCATAGAGGATGAGTGTACGATTTTTGGCCGTTATCCGCCTGTCGCGACCGACTGAAAACGACTCAGGCTGTGTGAAAACGCACCGATTCCGTCTGCTGGTTTCGCAGGCAACACCCGTAGCTCTCAGCTTTCGAAGTGTTCAGTGCGTTTTCACACAGCCTGGGTCGTTTTCTGCCTCTCATGAAAGGGCGAAATCGACCGAAAGCGTACAAGCTTGCGCCTTCAATCCACAAACCTCACCATGCAGCAGGCCGCCTTGGGTCGATATGGACAAGAATGACTTGGATGTCCACATGAAACCGCTGTCCATATGGATTTCTTTGAGAAGCGCTCAAGGCCCGATGCAGCAAGGCTTAGAAGTAGTGTCCATCACTCAGTAGCATTCGACTGCACCGAGTATTACGGTAGGGAGAACCTAGCGAAAGATTCGAGTGGTTCAAGGTCGATCACGCAGTAAACAATGTGCTCAATCAACAAAGTGGGTTGATCCTACCTAAGTCAACTTTAGTAAACGCAAGACTGGATAATGGCTGAGCACTCACCAGACATTTGGCCAGACTGCTGGCGCCATCGGCGCGTCAGTCTGGATCAGGCCTTTTTCATCCCCACCCGCCGCCGCATCTCGGCCGTGATTGTCTGCCGGGTCTTCTTCATGTCTGCCCAAGGTCCGTCGCCTACTTCCACCAGGCGTTCGTGAACATTGTGGATGTCCCACTGGTTACCGCCCTTGAGCTCGGAAATCTCCTCACGGTAGATCGGCACCGACACTGGCAGTCCTTCGCGGGTACGCGCGGCGTAGGCGCAGATGGTGGTCGCGCCCAAGCCGTTGCGCAGGTAATCGATGAAGATCCGCCCCACCCGGTTCTTCGGCCCCGACACCGCGGAAAAACGCTCCGGCAGCATCTTGGCCATGTGGCTGACAATGGCGTGGCTGAAGTCCTTGACCTCCTCCCAACCGAGCTTGCGGGTCAGTGGCACCACCAAGTGAATACCCTTGCCGCCGCTGGTCTTGAGGAACGCCTTGAGTCCCAGCTCATCGAGCACCGTCAGGGTCAACTGGGTGGCCTCGACCATACGCTTCCACGGCAGCGCCGGGTCGGGGTCGAGGTCGAGGATGAAGCGGTCAGGTTTGTCGAGGTTGTCCGTGGTGGCGTTCCAGGTGTGCAGCTCGACGGTACTCATCTGCACCGCACCGATCAGCGCCTCGGCGTTGTTGATGAGCATCATCGGCTGGCCCGTAAGTTGCTGGTCCAGGGTGGCGATACCGGGGATCGCCAGGCGCTCGGCGTTTTTCTGGAAAAACAGTTCCCCTGCGATGCCGTCCGGCGCACGCACCAGCGCCACGGGCCGGTCCTTAAGCTGCGGCAGGATCCACTCGGCGACGCTGGCGTAGTACTGCGCCAACTGCACTTTGGTGGTACCACTGCTGGCATCGATCACACGGTCCGGGTGGGTGATACGCACCTTGCCTTGGTCCAGGCCGATTTGCGACGGCGCAGGTTCGGCTTTCTTCTTCGCGGCGGAAGGTTTGGCCGCAGCGGTTTTTTTCGCAGGGACGGTTTTCACGGCAGTCGCACGCTCCTCGGTGATGTCTTTGGCAGGTTTGTCATCCCGCAGGCCATGGAACACCGCATGGCGCACCGAACCGTCCTTGGTCATTTCGGCAAAGGCCACTTCCGCCAGCAGGCGCGGTTTGAGCCAATGCACAGCCTTGAACTCGGCACCGCAGGGCGGGTTGACCACCGCGGGTTTCTTCGTCTGCAGGGGTTTGAGTCGTTGATGAATGCTGTTGAGGGTCGCCGCGGTAAACCCGGTGCCGACCTTGCCGGCGTAGCGCAACTCACCGCTGTCTCGGTTATGCAGCCCCAAAAGCAACGCACCGAAGGCATTGCGTGACCCTTTAGGGTCGGTGAAGCCGACGATGACGAACTCTTGTCGATGCTTACATTTGAGCTTGATCCAGTCACTGCTGCGCCGGGAGACGTAGGGCGATCCCAGGCGTTTGCCGATCAGGCCTTCCATCTGCATTTGGCAGGCGCTGTTGAGCAAGGCCTCCGGGTCTTCACTGAAGGCCTCGGAGAAGCGCAGCAGCGGGTCATTGCTGGTCCTGAGCACCGTCGAAAGCGCAGCCCGGCGTTCCTCGACGGGCACCTCGCGCAGGTCCACGCCATTGAGGTAGGGCAAATCGAACAGATAGTAGAGAATATTGCCACTGCGGCCGGCCTCGAAGGCGTTTTGCAAGGACTGGAAATCCGGTACGCCGTGTTCGTCGGCTACCACGATTTCACCGTCAAGCCAAGCCGATTCCAGGCCTAGGGACACCAGCGCCTTGGCCTGGCCGGGCAACTTGTGGGTCCAGTCATGGCCGTTTCGTGTAAAGAGTCGAACCTTTCCATTTTCTATCCTAGCGAGCATCCGAAACCCATCGAGCTTGCACTCATAGCTCCATTGACCGCCCGGGGCCTTTTCCACCAAGGTCGCCAGTTCCGGTTTGATCTTGTCTGGTAACTCGGCCTTGCGCGCGCCGGTGAGTGGTGCGGACTGTTCTTTGCGTGCTGGCGCCGTGGGCTGCTTGATGACCTTGGCTTTGGCTGCCCTAGGTGCCTTGGCTGTTTTGGCGACGATGGTCCGTTCGCTAATCACGCTGTCGGGCTCGGCGGCAACCACGTCGTAATCGTTTTCAGGTCGAGCGGCACCGTCCTGATGCTTGATTAGAAACCATTGCTCCTGCTTGCCCGGCATGTGCGTGCGAACCAGGCTCCACAGGCCGACGAGCTTCTCGCCTTGCAGTTCAAACTTGAGCCGGCCATTGGCATAGGCCTCGACCGGGTCGCCCTGGGGAATCCACATGCCACGATCCCAGACGATGACATCGCCCGCACCGTAGTGCCCTTCGGGGATGCTTCCCTCGAAGGTGGCGTAATCCAGCGGATGGTCTTCGACATGCACCGCCAGGCGCTTATTCTTGGGGTCCAGCGACGGACCTTTGGGTACCGCCCAGCTCTTGAGCGCACCATCTAACTCCAAGCGGAAGTCGTAATGCAGGCGCGAAGCATCGTGCTTCTGGATGCAAAACTGCAAGGCGTGTGCTTTTTCCTTGCGTTTGCCTTTCGCAGATTTGGCGACGCCGGCAGGTTCGGGGCTCTCTTCGAAGTTACGCATACTGTTGTATTTTTCGAGTTGCTTTTCCATGATGCCCTCCCCAAAGTGCAGATAACATCGACCTGCTGTTGTCTTGAGACCTCGAATAGGTGTGAGAAGGTTCACTTGGTTCGCCGCGCTGGACGTCTACTGAATTGATGGCACTTCAGGCCACGGCTACGGGTCCGAATTCACCAAATCTGCGCTAATCTGGAAGAGCAATTGCTAGTCAAGCAGAGTGCAAATTTGCTCAAATCAGCGCGGTGACAAGGACAATGAGGATTGCAGTCGCAACCAGTGAAGCCTGTCCGCCCTGTCGCCTCATTCCAAACGCAACATGTTGAAATTCACTCCGGTGAGTTTTGGTGAAGGGCATTGAACCGAAACGCAACAAAGGATTTTTTTCAATCGCAACACCACTAACATCGGCCTAGCAAAATAAGACACCTGAAACGCAACACTTGAGGTGGTGCCTATTTGTGCTTGACTTCATAACTCCACTGTCCGCCCGGGGCCTTTTCCACCAGCGTCGCCAGCTCCGGCTTGATCTGGTCAGGCAGTTCGGCCTTGCGCGCGCCTGTGAGTGGCGCGGATTGTTCTTTGCGTGCAGGCGACGCGGGCTGCTTGATGGACTTGGCTTTGGTGGCCTTGGATGCTTTGGGTGTCTTGGGTGTCTTGGCGACGAGAGTCCGTTCGCTGAGCACGCTGTCGGGTTCGGCGACCACCACGTCGTAATCACTTTCCGGCCGGGCGGCACCGTCCTGATGCTTGATTAGAAACCATTGCTCCTGCTTGCCCGGCATGTGCGTGCGAACCAGGTTCCACAGGCCGGCGAGCTTCTCACCTTGCAGTTCGAACTTGAGCCGGCCTTTGGCATAGGCCTCGACCGGGTCGTCCTGGGGAATCCACACGCCACGGTCCCAGACGATGACATCGCCGGCACCGTAATGGCCTTCGGGGATGCTACCTTCAAAGGTGGCGTAATCCAGCGGATGGTCTTCGACATGCACCGCCAGGCGCTTGACCTTGGGGTCCAGCGACGGACCTTTGGGTACCGCCCAGCTCTTGAGCGCACCATCTAACTCCAAGCGGAAGTCGTAATGCAGGCGCGAAGCATCGTGCTTCTGGATGCAGAACTGCAAGGCATGTGCTTTACCCTTACGTTTGCCTTTCGCAGATTTGGCGACGCCGGCAGGTTCGGGGCTCTCTTCGAAGTTACGCATACTGTTGTATTTTTCGAGTTGCTTATCCATGGTGCCCTCCCCAAAGTGCAAACAACATCGACCTGCTGTTGTCTTGAGACATCGAATAGGTGTGAGAAGGTTCACTTAGTGCGCCGCGCTGGCCGAAAGCTGCTGAGTTGATGGCACTGCAGGCCCCGGATACGATTACCTCTCCGTAGTGCCCCTCAGGAATGGTTCCCTCAACGTCGAATACTCGAAGGGATGGTCCTCGACGTGAACGGATAGCCGTTGAACTGTCGGATCGAGGCAAGGCCCTTTTGGAATCGCCCAGCTTATGAGCGTACCTTCGAGCTCTAATCTGAAGTCGTAATGGAGCCGGGAAGCATCGTGATTCTGAATGCAGAACTTCAGTACGTACGCTTTACCCTTACGTTTGCCTTTCGCAGATTTGGCGACGCCGGCAGGTTCGGGGTTCTCTTCGAAGTCCCGCATGTTGTTGTACTTTTCAAGTTGCTTTTCTATGGTGCCTTCCATGAGAGTAAAAACAAAATCAGCACTCTGTTGTCTTGAGACCCCTACTATGTGAGGGAAGGTTCAACCGGTAGGCCAGACCGGCGAGGAGGGTCCATTTAGATAATGGTCGCGTCCACAGCAGAGCTTCTCCCTTGAGCAGTCATGCATCAGTTCAGGAGTGAAGTAGTTCGTTGAAAAAATTAGCGATACACCAGGCTCAAATGAGCCATATGGCACAGGTGCCGCTCGGTGTGAATGCCTTGACAACAGGCCACGATCAGCATGTTGGCTTCAGTCAATCCTCGGATATAGCCCATGGATAAACTCGGTGTTCGCCCGTTTTCTTATCTAAATCAAAAAAGGCTTTGCGCGCTCACGCAGAAATTAGAGCCAGTTTCCTCGCTCATTCGTGAGTGCAGCAAATCTCGTTTTGTGAAGGTCTCTCATGGGTACGCATCTGCAAGGCCCCCCAATGGCTGTTTCGTCGACTGGCTCTTCCCCTAGCCTTGGAGAAATTTGAGCAAGGTCGAGATCCCTGAGCCTACGGAGTGCTCTGGTATAAGGCTCGATGATTGACAGTGACCTTCAGCCTGCCACAAATTATGGCAGCAACTGCGGGGGGCCGGGGCGATTCTGCGACGGCACGCTGTCGCTGATCCGCCTGACCTTATCCAACCGCCAACCGACGCTAGATAATGGTTTATTTACCTACGCTGGTGCCTTGGGTGGCGAATACCTGAGTTTCAACTCAGCCTGAGGCTACTGGGTGAGCGCCTGGATCGGAAGCATCGGCTACCTTTTAATTTTTGCTCGCTGCGCTGAGTTACTGATTGCCGCTGTTTTTGGTGAAGGAACAACGTAGCGGCGTTCGCCGGTGCATCGATAGTGCTTTGGTGTTTGCACTTGGATGATCCTCAGGGGCATACGCATCGGCGAAGGTGCAGTACCAGACGCTACGCACAAAGCATTCGATACTGCTGAAGCTTTCCATAGTAGTCACTAGAAACTTTTAGTTTACACAGCCCATTGAAATTACTGCTTACCTACCCTTCGATGATCATTAGAAAATAAAATGAAGTCATTAGTTTATAAATCGAACAAGCAGGCCCGCCGCTTCTGACGTGCGGATGCAAGGGATAACTACTACGCCCCTGAACTGCTTTATGGGGCAGAACAAATCCTGCTGGAGCATGAAGTCACGCGACTTTCTTGACCTTCTGCCACCAGCGGCGTTTGTTCTCGGGAGTGGCTTGGAAGCCGCAAAGCCAACGTTCATAGTTTTCTTCTTTCGGGAGCAAGTCCTCCTGATGGGCCTGCGTAAGGTCAACAGACGCAATGCCTGGTGCTTCCCCGCCAAATTTTTTCTTGTGCTTTTCGGCAATCAGCGCCCCATAGGCTTGTAAGTCTTCACACAACTTAAGGCCGAAGAATATGGCGTCATCGGTGAATGTAACCATCGCCCCGAGGAAGCCCCATACTACTTCCCGTACAACCATAATGCCCGCTATCCGGTCCGATTGCTCACTGAGCATCCCGCGCTTCCTGGTTCGGCGGATCAATGCGCCCAATATTCCCCAGTACCAACGCTCGTCCGGCAAACAGGCCGCCCGATGTTTCCAAGGCAAAACGTTCGGCATCGCGTTTGCGCACTTCGTCGATCACCTCGTTGGCTTCGTGCTCCGACGCCCCGAGAGTCACCACGGCCTGACGGCCGAGCAACAGGGCCGACTCAAAGGTTTCCCGCACTATGTAGTCGGCGTCGTGTTTGACCAATTCCAGCGCATGTTCGCGGTCAAAAGCGCGCACCACCAATTTCACCTGCGGGCAGTAGTGCCGCGTACTTTCGACAATGCGTGTCGCAGCTTTTTTATCGTCCACACAAATAATGATGGCGCGGGCGTGATGGGCACCGGCAGCGTGCAGTATTTCATGACGGGCGCCATCGCCGTAATAGACCTTGAAACCATAGGGTGTCACGGCGCGGATGACCTCCGGATTAATATCGATGATAGAAATTTTCGCTCCCTGAGCGAGCGGCGCCTGGCAGGCAATCTGCCCCACTCGGCCAAAACCGATGATGAGTACATTGCATTGCAGATTGTGTGCGGCTTCCACACCATCCATGGAAACCGTCTGCGCGCGAGCGAACCGTTTGTACAGCAATAAAGTCACCGGTGTAAGCGCCATGGAGAGCACCACGATCGCCGTCATGTTGGCGTTGACTTCAGGACTGATGACCCTGAGCTTGAGCGCTTCGGCAAACAGCACAAAAGCAAATTCGCCCCCCTGCGCCATCAGCACGGCGCGATCCAGCGCGTCGTCATGACCGCTTTTCGCCAGACGCGCGACCCCATAAATACACAGTGCCTTGGCCACCATCAGCGCCAGCACACCAGAGGCGATGAGCCTCCACGCCTGGACCACCGCCTGCAGATCCAACGACATGCCGACGCCGAGGAAAAACAGCCCCAGCAGCAGGCCTCGAAACGGTTCTATGTCGGCCTCCAACTGGTGGCGGAATGTGGATTCCGACAGCAGCACACCGGCAACGAAAGCCCCCATAGCCATTGAAAGGCCGCCAATTTCCATCAGCAGCGCTGCGCCCAACACCACCAGCAGCGCAGCGGCAGTCATTACCTCGCGCGCTTTGGCATGGGCCAATACTCGAAACAGGGGATCGAGCAGCCACAATCCGATGGCCACCAATGCACCCAGGGACAGGCCTGCGGTACCTATGCGTTGCCAAAGGGGGGATGTGGGTTCATGCACCCACTCAGTGGGCGCCAGAAATGCGACCGCCGCCAGTAACGGCGCGATCATCAGATCCTCAAACAGCAAAATGGACACTATGTGCTGCCCCCTCGGCTCGGTGATGTCACCGCGCTCCGAGAGGACTTGCATAATGATTGCGGTGGATGAAAGTACAAAACCCGCCGCGCTCACAAATGACACCTGCCAAGGGAAACCAAAGGCCATGCCGACAAAAGTGAGCAGAACCGCACAGACCACCACCTGCAGGCTGCCCAGCCCAAAGATCTGTCGACGCAGATCCCATAGGTGCGAGGGTTTCATCTCCAGTCCGATCACAAAAAGAAACATCGCCACACCCAGCTCGGCGACATCAACGATGGTGTGGGGATCGTCGATCAGCTGCAGTCCGAAGGGACCAATCATCAGTCCCGCCGCCAGGTAGCCGACCACTGAGCCGAGCCCGATGCGTTTGAGCAGCGGCACTGCCACCACGGCGGCGGCGAGCAACGTGACGACACCCAGTAATTGTCCTGCATTGCCTTCAGCGACCATGGCATTGACCCTCATCCCACATCAGGACCGGTAATGCGACCACGGCCAGGCGTGTTGAGCAGAGTTCTCGGGATCAACAGACCCGCTCCCAGGTGACGCGAGTGTGTTGAGGCTAAGTCCCAGTCTCCGCAGTAGGTGCCAGATCATCTGGCTGGTCTGGCGGACTACTCTTTGCGGAGGTCTTTGGCGCATCCACCTCCACCTTTTTGAAGATCACTTCGCTACGCCCCGTGTCGTAACCCAACTCAACGCTGTCGCCGGCTTCCAGCTTGCCAGCGAGCATTTCCTTCGCAAGCCGCGTTTCGACGGCCTGGCGAATCTGACGTTTCAACTCGCGCGCGCCAAACTCAGGCTGATAGCCAACATCCGCCAGATAATCAATGAGTGAACCATCAATTCTCACAGTGATGTTTTGCGCCGCTGCGGTTCGAATGACCCGATCAAGCTGAATGCTCACAATAGCTCGGATGTTGTCACGGGTAAGGGCATGGAACACGATGATGTCATCAATACGGTTCAGGAATTCGGGACGAAAATGCCCTTTCAAGACGCCCATTAATTCATTACGTAACGCTTTATCCGTAAGGCGTTCATCTTCCGGGCGCTCAAGATTCTCCATGATAATGGGAGAGCCCAGGTTGCTGGTGGCAATGATGATCGTATTGCTGAAGTCCACAACACGACCCTTACCGTCCGTGAGACGCCCATCGTCGAATACCTGCAGCAATACGTTGCTCACATCGGGATGCGCCTTCTCGATCTCGTCGAGCAGAATTACACTGTAGGGCTTGCGACGGACACGCTCTGTCAACTGACCGCCTTCGTCATATCCCACGTAACCGGGTGGTGCACCGATCAACCGGGCAACCGCATGACGCTCCATGTACTCTGACATATCAATACGAATGATCGATTGCTCGTCACCAAACACCGTTTCCGCCAACGCTTTTGCGAGTTCAGTTTTGCCGACGCCCGTAGGGCCAAGAAAGAGAAACGTGGCAATAGGTCTGTTCGCTTGGCCAAGCCCGGCTCGAGACAAACGAACAGCATCGCTGACCGCGAGAACGGCATCCTCCTGCCCGACCAGCCGATCACGCAACGTGTCTTCCATATTCAACAATTTTTGACGCTCTTCCTGCGTAAGCTCGGTCACAGGAATACCAGTGAGACGGGACAGCACCTCGGCAATTGACTCCAGGGTCACCTCAAGGGTTTCGGAACCCGTCTTGCGCTGCCAAGCTTCCGTTTCGTCTTCCAGTTGCGCTTGTTTTTGACCAATGCGTTCTTCGAAGCCTTTAGATTCATCAAAACGTTTACGGGAAGATGCATAATCCTGTTCACGTTTAAGTTGCGTAATTTCGGCTTCCAGCTCCTGAATGCCAGCCGGCCTTGAGGAGGAACTGATTCGAACACGTGCCGCCGCCTGATCGATCAGGTCAATGGCTTTATCCGGCAAAAAACGCGATGTGATGTAACGATCGGACAGCTCAGCTGCCGCCACAAATGCTTCATCGGCGAATGTGACCTGGTGATGAGCCTCAAGCTTATCGCGCAGCCCACGTAGGATAATGATGGTTTGTTCGACGGTGGGCTCGGATATCAGCACGGGCTGAAAACGTCGCTCAAGCGCTGCGTCTTTTTCGATGTGCTTTTGATACTCATTGAGTGTCGTCGCACCGATCAAACTAAGCTCCCCACGTGCCAACGCGGGCTTCAAGACGTTGGCGATGTCCAGGCCACCCTCTTCACCACCCTGCCCCGCGCCAACGATCGTATGTAACTCGTCGATAAACAGGATAAGCTCCGAGCTTTTTGCGGAGACTTCATCAAGCAGTTGCTTGGCTCGTTCCTCGAATTCACCACGATATTTGGAGCCCGCAACCATTGAGTTCAGATTGACTTCAACGAGTCGTCTATCGCGCAAAATCTCAGGGACATCACCCTTGACGATCCGCTGTGCAAGCCCTTCAACGATGGCTGTCTTACCAACGCCGGGTTCACCAATAAGCACTGGATTGTTTTTTCTGCGTCGTGCCAGCACCTCAATGGTATTTTCGATTTCCTGCGCACGTCCTAGTACGGGATCCAGCTTGCCCTCGCGAGCCAAGGAAGTCAGGTCGCGACCGAACTTGTCGAGTGTCGGTGTTCCCGTCGGGGTATCGACTCGCCCATCTTCAGCCCCCTTACCCACCACCTTGACCACCTTCTGCCGCAGGGTTTCAGGTGTTACGCCGTATTTTTTAAGCAAAGCCCCGGCAATACTTTCTGGAACAGAAGCAAGCCCGATCAACAAATGTTCGGGGCCAACGTACGAATGCCCTAAATCACGAGATGCCTGGAACGCAAAATTGAACACTTTCTTCAAGCGCGGAGAAATGGTCATCTGATCGACTGAAACCCCGGCAGTGCCCCTCTGCGCATGTTGATCGATGTAACCTTTGATATCGTCCGCAGAAAGCTTCAGCTCCTTGAGCAAAGCCGCACCAACATCGGTATCCGCCAGCACGTACAACAGATGCTCGGTATCGAGATCGCTGCGGTTCAGCTCATGGGCTTTCTCTCCGGCGCGCTGCAGGATTTCCAGCGTTTGGGAACTGAATGCATCGGTTGCATCGACAGATTCTCGAGGTACTTGCGCAGAGAGCCTGAAGTCATCGCCCCCCTGATCCTTTGCGCCACCCATGCTGTCGAAAAAGCGAGACACCCCCCCGCCCAGCAGAGAGTCGAATGGATTCAACATGCTTTGATGACGTAGGAGTTGACGGTAATCGTGGTCGCAAACGGACATTGTCCTGGCTTGGCCATTTTGCGATACGGTCACGCGCGCAACCGCTGGTCTCGCATTACATATTTCACAGAGAGTAGCCATGATGAGTTGTCTCCAAAGGTGGATAACACGAACTCATTCAGATGGATCTACTTCCCTGTAAACGATGCTCAAGAGGCTGGGACATGAGATCCGCATTACGCTGAGCTTGTACAGGAAGACGATTATGTTGCAGGGAATGGCAGTCACGACAGACGACGCCATCCAATCAAGATAGTCGGTTCTCATCAAAACACGCTATGGGCGACCCAGGATACCGACGAACGACGTCTGATAAATTCGTGCTCAAAATACCGCCAGTCGTAAACCAGCCACTAATCAGCAAATGAGGCTATGGAATCACCAGCGTGATCGAGCAACGCTTCGATGTCGGAATTCGCAGGGGCGAATCGATCAGCAATGAGATGACTGGGCGTTTACGGTGAAGGCGGATGGGCAACAGAACGAGCGCGCGAGGCCTTGCTGAGGAAACCGAAAACGCGTTCAGCGACTACGGAAGGCGACAACAACGACTATAGTCATTGGTGAGCCAGAGCGAATCCTTCCGTTGCGCTACCCACCTGGCCCTTAATCCAATACCGCGAAAGCACGGCAGATTTCCTCCTGTTTATTGACGCGGAACGTGAACGTCTCGCTGCCGAAAACACTCAGGCTCAGGCTGAGATCGAGGCATCGTTGCCTTTATAAATCCCTTGATGGTGGATGGAGTTATCCCGCCGGGCAAGTCGTTTCCCGCTGAGCACACCCCAACCATCCATCTATCAGGGCTCAAGCAATGAACACTTCAGAATTGGATGTTGCAAAAGAAACGAGTGACGACCTGGTTCAGGGGCCGCTGTCAGCCGGCACTGTCGCGCCCGGCTTCTCGCTGTACGCGACCCCTGATCAGCAGTTGTCGCTACGCGAGCTAAAGGGAAATCCCGTGATACTGGCGTTTTATCCCGCAGACTGGACTTCGGTTTGTGGTGACCAGCTGACCTTGTACAACCAGTTGCTACCCACATTCAGAGAATACAGTGCGACGCTACTGGGTATCTCGGTTGACAGCGCTTGGTGTCATCAGGCCTTTTCCAAGGATCGGAATTTTCACTTCAGCCTGCTGGCCGATTTCGAGCCCAAAGGGGCTGTGGCGCGACAGTATGGAGCGTACGACTCTCACCTGGGAGTTTGTAAGCGGGCGCTGTTCGTGATTGACAAGGAGGGAGTGATCGCCTGGAGCTACATCTCACCAATGGCAATCAACCCTGGGGCGGACGGCATTCTGGATGCGCTGGATGCGCTGGCGAATTCGCCACAAAGCACGCCAGCCAAAAATTAACAGGTGATCACATGGCCACTCTCAAAGTCCCGGTAAGTGAAAACGACCATCGCCAGGGAAGTGCGCATGCCAAGGTCACACTGGTGGAATTTGGCGACTATGAATGTCCCTATTGCGGTGAAGCGTATTGGGTCGTCAAAAAGCTACAGCAGCATTTTCGCGATGATCTGCTGTTTGTGTTCCGTAACTTTCCACTGACCACCGCTCACCCGCATGCGATGGGTGCAGCTGTCACCGCTGAGTATGCCGGGAGTCGAGGATTCTTCTGGGATGCTCACGACGAATTGTATGAAAACCAAGATCGATTGGGCCTACCGCTGTTTGGGGCCATCGCTCTAAAACACGGCCTCTCCAGCGAAGAACTCTATGTTGCTATGCAAGACGGCACTTACCTACCCAAAATAAAATCCGATTTTAATGGCGGCGTACGGAGCGGCGTGAATGGCACCCCAGCGTTTTACATTGACGGGCTTCGCTATGACGGGGCTCCAGAGTTCACCGAGATGAGTCAGATGATTGAGCTTTCGTTAGTGAGTTGACGAAATCGCTAGATAGTGAAATCGCTTGGCATCACCCACACCGTAGCCGAGGGCGAACGTGCCCCATTGCGCAGCGCACCAGGTGTGCATTCGATAATATTTCAATTCGGGAGATTGAAGAATCCACGGTGCTGCCAGCGATAAGCATCGCTCATAAAGCAGCGGCACGAAAATATCAGCCCAGCGAACCAAGGACATAAAAAATGGCGATGTTAATTTTTGACAGCTCGGAAGATTCCATAGTCGAGGCCCGTGTCCTGGTCGAGGCGCTGAATGAATGGTTGGCGGAACAGCAGCCCAGTTGCCCGCTAAGGTCCGCCCGTGCGCAATGTTGCTATCGGCCCGATGGCACGCTGGATTCTGTAATGACCGTACTAACAGACGTGGTGGTGGACTAGGTCAGGTGTTGCACTCAGTTTTTGCGACCGCCCCCCAAGGTTGACGCCTATTCCCGTCCACCCGTTCGCTTATCCGTTATTTTCCTTCTACATTAAAGAGGTGCCCACGGAGCCAGCAGCGAATGAAATCTTTGAAGTATTATGAAAAAAATCGACACGCCACATGGTTAGAGTTGTTTTTTGACCTGATTTTTGTTGTTGCAATTGGCAAGGTTACGCATACTCTCGGACATCTTCATCACGGCCATTTTGAACAGGAGCAATTATGGACATTTTTACTGCTTTTTGTTCCATTATGGTGGATCTGGTCCAGCCACACGATTTACTCAAATAGGTTTGATACAGACAGTAACCTTCACCGATTGGCAACATTATTTTTAATGTTGCTGCTCATTGTGCTGTCTGCACGGATCGGGGAAGAATTGGAAGTAAACTATGCGTTTGTTATTGCCTGCTATTTTGGTATACGTGCCATCATCAGTATTATGTACATTTCGTCCATAAATAAATTCGATCACCGTAGCGAATTCTCCTCCAGGCTTGGCTTCGCCCTGTTAGTTAGCGCAGTTGTTAGTCTTTCATCCATTCTTTTTGACCCACCCATGCGTTACCTTGTCGCTTACATTGGGATTTTTCTTGACATTCTGCTCCCTTTATTTTCTTGGGGTAAGCTAAAGCCATTGCCCGCACATACAGAACACTTGGTTGAACGACTAGGTTTACTCACCCTCATCTTATTGGGCGAGTCGGTAATTAGCCTTTCTGGAGGGTTATCTGACATTCAATGGGATCGTTATAATGTGATGGCGGCAATCACCGGATTTATCATGATTTGCAGTATCTGGTGGATCTATTTTGATAGCTTTTACCTACTGAGCAAAAATGAAAGTAGTATGAGTGGACACTCCTTAATCTACTCGCACCTTTTTCTATTTATGGGGCTAGCACTTCTCGCAAATTTGATCAGGCATGCGATCCTGAATGACATTGCGATGCGCGATTTCCAGATTACGTCAATCATCGGCATGGCCTTATTTTTCTTAGGCAAGCAATATGGCTACTTCATAGCGGTACCTAAAATAAGGAAATACATACTACAAAACACCTTGATCGTGTTTTCTCTTGGTGGTTTGGTTATATTCCTACCGCGCGTCGAGTACATATTGGTCGGCCTGACAGCAACCATGATCTGTTATGTTTTACTAAACTTCCGGTATCGTTGAATCTTTAAAGTTGGGCCATATCACGGGTGGATCAGCTATCCGCGCACATCAATACATCCCTACCAACCAAAGCGGGTGGTCGCCTGGAAAGCACGGGGGCAAACACCGCGCGGCGGGAGGCCCGCGCCAAGCGGCAAAAACCTAATCAAAGAAGGCCAGGGTGCGAACTTCGATACTCTCACGCGGCGGGGCTCCCGGCGGCGTATTGGGGTCCTTGAAGGCGGTATGGGGCGTGAAGCGGGCACGGCCGTCGTGACGTGAGTCATACCCCTTGATCAGCAAGACTTCGTCACGGCGCATGTCCGGAAAATAGTACCAGCGCTGTTGCGGATTGTAGGCCAGGTGGTAGATCTCACCGATACGATCCGGATAGACCAAATCGGTGGCCAGCAGGTCATTGGGGTCGAGCGTCGAGGCATCCAGCACCGCCAGCGGTGAGCGCTTGACGGGCCCGCTCATCGGGCGCCAGAGGTTAATCTGGGCCACCGACACCAGTGCGGCGGCCTGATCCTGGCCCAGCACGTCGCGAATACGCTCAGGTCCCGAGCGGTCTGTGTAGTCATTATGCACACGGCTGGCTGGCCCGCGAATATCCCGCCGCTCGGCGTCGCTGCGCCTGGTGTGGTCGAAGATGACGACCCGGCTCGCGCCCGTCAACTCCTTGATCAAGGCCCTGACCTCGTCATAGTAGACGCTTTCCACTGAGGTATCGTCGTAGAGATCGTCGACCACCGTATCCCGCCGATGGAGTTCAAACCCCTGCTTGTCCAGAGAAAGGCTGTCTGCCAACGGACGACCGTTGTGTATCGTGACCTCGCGCTCCTCCTGCTCAGCAAAGTAGTGCGGTTCACTGTTACCGGTCAGAGCCTCGGTATGCACATAGGGCTTCGCATCGTGCTTGACCAGGTAGGTGAGTTTTGTGATGACGCTAGCGGGCATATCAGTTGTGCACTTCAAGTAACGCCTCCCGGTCTGCTGACCGCATTCGGCGTGGTGTCACCGTGGCGGCGCTGTAGCTTGCCTGTAAACTGCCTCATCCTCGATCGTATGCCTTCCAAGGGACACTTTCAAATGCACCCCGAGGTGCATGGTCCCCGACCGGTAGAAAAGGACATACCTACCTCGGCACCGACGTGCAGCTTGACCAGTACTGGCGCGTCGGACTCCAGGCCCGCGCCTAGGGCGACTACTACATCGAAGTTCTGAACCAGCAGCGCAAATACGGTGGATATCCGGATGGAAGATCGCATCCCAACACATCATCTTTTGCGCAGCATTGATCAGTATCTCGATCTGAGCAACCTGCGATAGCTGACCAAATTGAGAAAGAAAAAACTAGATATTGACATATCTCGATATCACAAATAGTCTGAGTTCGAAGCCACCCCCCGTATCTCAGGAAGCGCCAAATGCAGAAGATGTGGGTGAACACCTCAACGAAGCGCCTTACGGTTTGCTCTGATCCCGTGGATCCGCATCCATTTAGCTTAATACATCGATATTTCTATATATGCAGGTAAATGAAATGACACAGTCCGCGCTCTTCAAAACCGCACAGCTGGGGCCCTACACCCTCAAGAATCGAATCGTTTTGCCACCACTTACCCGTTCGCGTAGCTCCCAGCCTGGCAACATTCCGAACGATCTCATGGCCACGTATTACCGCCAGCGTACTGGCGCGGGATTCATGGTGACCGAAGGCACCCAGATCGAGCCTCGTGGTCAGGGCTACGCCTGGACTCCCGGCATTTACAGCGCCGAGCAGATCGAAGGCTGGCGCAAAATCACCGACGCCGTTCACGCCGAAGGGGGTGTGATCTTCGCTCAACTTTGGCATGTCGGCCGAGTGTCGCATACGTCCCTGCAGCCCGGCGGTGAAGCGCCGGTCGCGCCGTCAGCCATCAAGGCGGACAACGTCAAGGTATTCATCGAGACCGGTCCCGGCACGGGCGCACTGGCCGATCCATCGACCCCGCGCGCGCTTTCCACCACAGAGGTGAAAGAACTGGTCCAGCTCTATGCCCAGGCGGCCCGCAATGCCCTGGACGCCGGGTTCGACGGGGTGGAACTGCACTGCGCGAACGGCTACCTGGTGAACCAGTTCATTTCCGCCCACACAAACCAGCGTGATGATGAATATGGTGGCTCGTTGCAAAATCGACTGCGCTTCCTGCGCGAAATCACCCAGGCAGTTGCTGGCGTCGTAGGCAAGGAGCGCATGGGCGTACGCTTCGCCCCGCTATTCGCGAGCACCGATGAAGATCGCGTCTACCTCGGCCTGGTCGAGGAAGATCCCCATCAGACCTATGTAGAAGCGGTGAAGATTCTCGAGGAAGTGGGTATCGCCTATCTGTCGCTTGCCGAGGCCGACTGGGAGGACGCACCCGATCTACCTGAAGCGTTCCGGGAGGATATTCGCAGTATCTTCAGCGGCAAGATTCTCTATGCCGGCAGGTACACCGCCGAACGCGGAAATCGTGTCATCCAGGCGGGTTGGGGGGATCTGATCGCGTTTGGTCGTCCTTTCATCGCCAACCCCGACCTGCCCGCCCGTATCGCCAACGACTGGCCGCTCAATCCGGTCGACCCGACAAGCATGTATGGCGGTACCGACAAGGGCTACACCGACTATCCGAGCTATCGCCCCTGAGCAATCCGCGCCGCGTCCCAGACTCCAGGGCGCGGCTTACGCTTGCTGACCGAGGAAGGGAACATCTTGCCTGGCAACAAACGGACGCAGAGGCCACTTTGGGTGCCTTCCAATTCTCCGTGCGAACGACGAAGATATCGCAATATCGCGAAAAACAGGTATCGCCAATTTTATGAACATTGACATCAACGAAGCCCTGAAAGCCTTGGCGAACCCGACGCGCCTTGACATCCTCAATTGGCTCAAGGATCCCAGGACGAACTTTCCCGAGCAGGAAGTCGACCCGGAAACAGTAGGCGTGTGCGTCAGCATCATCCAGGAGCGCACGGGCCTTTCGCAGTCCACTACATCGCTTTACCTCACAACCCTGCAGCGCGCGCACCTGGTAACCTCGCAGCGGATAGGCCCTTGGACCTATTACAAACGCCACGACGAAAATATCGATGCCTTTTTCAAAGCGCTGCAAGAAAAGATCTAGGTCCAGGCTACCCGAGGACCGTTTACCGGCGGCGCCCAAAGCTTTCCCTTAACGAAAGCGCTTCAAAAGGTGGATTGTCGCCCATCAGCGCTCAGTTTAAACGGGGTGGGCCGCCACCCACTCTTTGAGATGAGCAATAAAACTGAGAACAGTCGGAGCGATGTTTTCTCTTGAAGGGTATACCGCATAGATTCCCACCGGGGGCTCAATGGCCCAATCGGAAAATGCTTCCACCAGCTTTCCTGAATCAAGATCATCTCGTACATGCCAGTCCATCAGCAGCGCTACTCCATGCCCATCAATTGCCATCTGGCGAACCACTTCCCCCAAACTGGATGAAAAACGGTTGCGTATTTTGCACGTTTTTTTAACGCCCCCTCGGGACATAGTCCAACTGGAATCTTTTCCGACGATGAGGCCGTCCAGCGTGGTCAAGTCTTTTAGAGAGGTAGGCACGCCCTGTTTTCCCCAATATTGGGGGGCGGCGCAAATCAGGCGTCGGGACGCAGAAATCCTCTGCGCGATCAGGGATGAATCGGCCAATACTCCGTGCCGAATCGCAAGGTCGGTACCATGGGCGGCCAAATCAACCAGTTGATCTGTCGGGTGTAGATCAACGATAACGCCAGGATAGCGTTTGAGATAACTGCTCACGACGCTCGATAAATAACCTTGGGCAAATGTCGCGGAAGCGGTTATGCGTAGATGACCGGTAATCTCGGTCTTCTGGAAAAATCCTCGCTCGGCCTTTTCGACGCTTTCCAGGATGCTTAGTGCGTGTTGATAAAGCTTCTCACCGTCCGAAGTGGGACTTAGCTTGCGGGTGGTGCGGTTAAAAAGTCTCCGACCAACGCTGTCTTCAAGGGCCAGAAGACGCTTGCTTCCGCCTGCAGCAGTCATCCCCAATCGTTCGGAAGCTGCACGGATAGATCCCTCCTCAAAAACGGCAATGAACAAACGCAGTTCATCGATGGAATCCAGCACTTATTACCAACCAAAAAGACCGAAAGATTCAACAATTCTAACGTATTTATCCAATTTTACTGATGATAAATTTGTTGGCTTATTGTTCCTCGGAGTTCAAGCCTTGAAGGCTATTGTGATAAATGAGCATGGTAACTCAGACCTTTTCGTAGAAATCAATACGGAAAATCCCGTTGCTCGCCCAGGTCATGTGATTATCGATGTCCGGGCGACAAGCGTTAATCCAGTGGACACAAAAATTCGTCGGGGCAGCGAAGGTACAGCCGGTCTGACTTTTCCGGCAATTCTTCACATCGATGTTTCAGGGGTCGTCAGCTCTGTCGGTGCTGGTGTGACTCGCTTTGACGTAGGCGATGAAGTCTATGGCTGTTTCGGTGGCATCGTGGGGATTCCCGGTGCGCTGGCAGATCAGATGGAGGCCGATGCCGAGATGCTTGCTCTAAAACCCAAGTCGCTCTCTTTTGGCGAAGCAGCCAGCTTGCCCCTCGTGGCAATTACGGCCTGGGAGGCGCTGATTGACCGAGCCTCGATCAAACCCAATGACAACGTCTTGGTGCATGGTGGCACCGGTGGAGTTGGGCACATCGGCATTCAATTGGCGAAGGTCCTGGGGGCCAGGGTTTCGACGACGGTTTCAACGCCAGAAAAAGCGGAAATTGCCCGTCGGCTGGGCGCCGATGAGATTATTTTCTATAACAGCGAAACGCCCCAGGAATACAGCCAGCGAATCACCGAAGGAAAAGGATTCGATACGGTCTTCGATACCTTGGGCGGTGAGGTCTTACAAAACTCACTGAAAGCCGCGAAGCTTAAAGGTCATGTCGTCTCGATCATCGGTTACGACCGCTACGATCTGACCGAAATGCACTTCAAGGCATTGAGGCTCGACTTTGTATTCATGGCTATTTCGATCATTCATAATGAAGACCGCAAGCACCATGGCGAGATCCTGCAAAGACTAGCTGCCTTGGTTGATCGCGGCCTTGTCAAACCACTGATTGATGAGCGCCATGACTTCACTGTTGCGGGTGTCAGCGCGGCACATGTGCGTCTTGAGTCAGGCAATGCTATTGGCAAAGTCGTCATTGAGCGACAGGCTAAGTTGGTGGGGGTGGCATAACGAGGGCTCAAGGCCAGACATTCGAAGTATTTCAATAGCGCTAAAACTTAGTCGCTCGCGCCCGTACCTTTTCGCAAGGGCGCAAACGGCAAAGGGTTGCTATCAGAAGTCCTGCGCAGTCGGACGCAGAACGATTTCGTTGATGTCGACATCGGCAGGTTGCTCGATCGCGTATGCGATGGCCCGTGCAACCGAATCAGCCGGGATGGCCATCTTGTAAAATTCGCCAACGACCTCGGCGCTCGGCTGGTGCCCGCTGCCGAACTTGAGCTCGGAATCCACCGCGCCCGGCTCGATGGTCGTAGTGCGAATATTCCCGCCGACTTCATGACGCAGGCCATCGGAAATGGCGCGCACCGCGAACTTGGTGCCGCTGTACACCGAGCCACCGGGGCTGAATACCTTAATGCCGGCAACCGACGAGATGTTGATGAAGTGACCGCTGGCCTGTTGTTCGAAAAGCGGCAACGCGGCCGCGATGCCATACAACACGCCCTTGATGTTGATGTCGATCATGCGATCCCACTCTTCGACGCGCAGCTGCGAAATCGGAGAGATCGCCATCAGCCCTGCATTGTTGATCATCACATCGATCCGACCGAATGCCTCGACAGCCTTGGCGACCAGCGCAGACAAGTCCTCTTTGCGTGTGACATCGATCGGATGGGCAATCGCCTTTCCGCCTGCTGCGGCGATCTCCCGGACAATCGCGTCCAGACGATCCTGGCGACGGGCGCCAAGAACCACGTGGGCGCCGAGCGCTGCCAGATGACGCGCGGTGGCTTCGCCCAGACCGCTACTCGCACCGGTGATGACGACCACTTTACCCTTGATGTTTTTACTCATGTTCAGCGCTCCTGTTGAGACCTGCTTGGGTTGACGGGTGCAGTCTGCGCTGGTTTTATTCGTCATAAAATGGAAGAGTTCGGATTTGAGAATTCCATTTTTTGGAACTGGAGTTGACGGCAATGCTCAATCGCATGGAGCTGATTCGGATCTTCTCGGTGGCAGCGCAATCGACCACGTTTCGCGATGCAGCCACCCGCCTCGGCACTTCTCCGCAGACCGTGACACGCGCCATCAAAGAACTGGAGCGCACGCTTGGGGAGCTGTTGTTCCACCGCAGCACGCGGCAGGTTCATGTCACCGCTTTTGGTGCCAATTTCGCCTTGCAAGCCCGGGAAACCCTGGAGCGGGTGGATCAGTTGTTTATCGCCCACAGTACACAGGAGGCAAAAGGCATCGTCGGCATCACGGCCCCCCACGCCATCGGCAAGCTGTATCTGATCGAGTTTCTGAAACCGCTGATGCGGGAGAATCCGGGCCTGAGCATCGACCTGAGCCTGGATGACCAGCTCACCGACGCGGTGGCCAACAAGATCGACATCGGTATTCGTGTCGGAGCTGTGCGGGATCGGCGCTATATCGCCAGAACGGTGGCCAATGTGGACCTGAAAATCGTTGCGGCGCCGTCACTGCTCGACACCGTGCAACGCCCTGGCAATATCGAGGATCTGAAATGCTTACCCCTGTCGATGCTGATCGATCGCAACAACGGCCGGCCCTGGCCGTGGGTGCTTGCCGAGGGACAAGCGTTCCTGCCTGCCTCCCCGGCATTTACCTGCGACGACCCAGAAACCGAGCGAGAGATTGTTCTGGCCGGGCTCGCCTTTGGGCAAATGCCCGGTTATCTGGCAGAACCCTACCTGTCTGAAGGGCGTCTGGTCGAGGTCATGCAGCACGATGCCCCGCCGCCTTCCGAATTGATCATATATCGTCCGCAATCAGGGCCCGTGGCACCACGAGTGAGGCTGGTGTACGACCACCTGGTCAACTGTTTTTCCGATCCGCAGGTTTTTGCGCAGAGCAAGCGCTGAAACAGTTCTGAACAAGGGCTTGTTTGGGTGGAGTATTACGCTGTCCCTTCGGGCATACATCACTGAGTGACCCACAGCAACATTAGTCGCGCTGGGACAGGATCGTTTCCAGCAGGCCCGGAAAACGGTTACTCAAGTCTTCCCTACGCAACGAGTTCATGTGGGTCGTGCCGATGGTCTGGGTTTGAACCAGGCCGGCATCTCGCAGCACCCGAAAATGATGGGACATGGTGGACTTCGCGCGACCACCGTCCAGCTCGCCACAGCTGGCCTCTCCCAGTTCGGCGAGGCGCCGGACAATCTCCAGGCGTACAGGGTCGCTCAAGGCGTAAAACAGACGCTCAAGAACGAATTCGCTGAGAGGAAGGTGTTTGAAGGGGCGCATGAGCGAATCATACACGGGTTTGCTCTATGTCAATAGTTCGAATATTATCGAACAACAGAAATAGTATCCCTCGGAGAAAGACCTAATGTCTGCGCTGTTCCAACCTTTCACGCTCAAGGATGTCTCCCTTCGCAACCGGATCGCGATTCCCCCCATGTGCATGTACTCGGCCAATGATGGCCTGATCAACGATTGGCACACTGTGCACTATGCCACCCTCGCGCGTGGCGGGGCAGGACTGGTGGTCGTCGAGGCGACTGCCGTGTCGCCCGAAGGACGGATCACGCCTGGCTGCGCTGGTATCTGGAACGATGAACTCGCCCGTGCCTTCGTGCCTGTGGTGCAATCGATCAAGGCTGCCGGCGCAGTGCCAGGTATCCAGATTGCCCACGCGGGGCGCAAGGCCAGTGCGAACCGTCCTTGGGAAGGCGACGATCATATCGGCGAGGATGATTCGCGTGGCTGGCAGACCATCGCCCCGTCGGCAGTTGCCTTTGGCGCTCATCTCGCCAAGCAGCCGAAAGCCATGACGCTGGAGGATATCGCCCGGGTGCGCGAGGATTTTGTCTCAGCCGCTCGCCGTGCACGTGACGCTGGCTTCGAGTGGTTAGAGTTGCATTTCGCCCATGGCTATCTGGCCCAGTCATTCCTCTCTGAACACTCCAACCTTCGTGACGACGCCTATGGCGGAAACTTCGATAACCGTAGCCGCTTTCTGCTGGAAACACTGGCGGCGGTTCGCGAAGTATGGCCAGAGCACTTGCCGCTGACCGCTCGCCTGGGTGTCATCGAATACGACGGCCGGGATGAACAGACCTTGTCAGAGGCTATCGAACTGACACGTCGCTTCAAGGACGGTGGATTGGACTTGCTCAGCGTCAGTATCGGGTTCACCATCCCTGAATCCAACATTCCTTGGGCCCCCGGTTTCATGGGCGAAGTTACCCAGCGGGTACGGCGCGAGACGGGGATTGCGGTGGCCTCGGCATGGGGCTTCGGCACGCCGAGCGTCGCCGAAGAAGCGGTGAGGAGTGGTCAACTGGACCTGGCGATGATTGGCCGGGCGCACCTGGGCAATCCTAACTGGTCCTATTCAGCCGCCCAGGAGCTGGGTGTAGAGCGTGCTGCCTGGACCTTGCCCGCTCCTTATGCACATTGGCTTGAACGCTACAAGTGATCCCGCCAGAGCGAGCTCGCATGGCCTTAGGGCTATCAACTTAGTCGAATGCCCAAGTGGGCAAGATTGTTGTCGCGCTCCCACCCAGATTCAGGTTTTTGGCCGCATGGCCGGCATGGACATCTTCGATACACCCGTGCCAGCCAATGCGTTCCCCCTTTATATCGCACGCAGACAGGAGGTTTGATGACTACCCCTCTAACACTGATTGCCACTTTGGTCGCCAAGGCTGGCTTCGAAACCGAGCTCGAGCAAACGTTGCAGGGCCTGCAAGGCCCAAGCCGAGGCGAAGCGGACTGTATCCAGTACGACCTCCATCGTGATGCCGAGCAAGCTCGCACTTTCCACATGATCGAGCAGTGGCGGGACGAAGCGGCGCAGACTGCTCACGAAGCGACACCGCATTTTCAGTCAGCACTCCCTTTCATCGAACGTGCTGCTGAAAAGCTCACCATCACGAAAATGTATCGCATCTCCTGAGGAGCATAGAATGAAAGCCATTGCACATTTCAAATGCCTGCCTATTGAACATCCCGACGCCTTGGTGGAGATCGATATACCCGAGCCAGTTCCGGGGCCGCGCGACTTGCTCGTAGAGGTAAAGGCCGTATCGGTCAATCCTGTCGATACCAAGGTGCGGCAGGGCTACGTACCGCACGAGGACGAAAGCCAGCCGCGTATCCTCGGTTGGGACGCTGCCGGCGTGGTCAAGTCGGTCGGCAGCGACGTGACGCTATTCAAGCCCGGTGACAGGGTCTGGTACGCCGGATCGCTGATCCGCCCGGGCAGCAACTGTGAGCTGCAACTGGTGGATGAGCGTATCGTCGGTTCAATGCCCCAGTCGCTTGAATTCAGCCAGGCTGCGGCATTGCCACTGACGTCCTTGACCGCTTGGGAATTACTGTTTGATCGCCTCGGTGTTGCACGCGATACCACCGACCGGGGCGAAACGCTGCTGATCATCGGCGCTGCAGGCGGGGTGGGTTCAATCCTGACTCAGCTGGCGCGTCAGTTAACCGGGTTGACGATCATTGGTACGGCTTCGCGCCCTGAAACCCAGTCCTGGGTCACCGAGCTTGGTGCGCATCATGTCATCGACCATACCAAGCCACTCAGCGAAGAGCTCAAGCGCATCGGTATCGCACAAGTCAGCTATGTCGCAAGCCTGACCCAGACCGATAGGCACTTCGAGCAAATCATCGAGTCGCTCAAACCTCAGGGCCGGCTGGGCCTGATCGATGACCCGGCCACGCTTGACGTCGTGCCGATGAAGCGTAAGAGCCTGTCGTTGCACTGGGAGCTGATGTACACCCGCTCGCTTTACGAGACAGAGGACATGCAGGAGCAGCACAACATCCTCAACGAAGTTGCACGGCGCGTTGATACAGGTGAGTTGCGCACCACCGTTGGCGATAACTATGGGCGCATCAACGCAGAAAATCTTCGTCGTGCCCATGCTCTACTGGAAAGCGGCAAGGCGAAGGGCAAGATCGTGCTGGAAGGCTTCTAAGAGGGTGTAGACAGAATAAATTAAACTGCCTGCCCCACTATCCAGTGTCCTGAGCGGTTAGTTCGATTATCGATAAACTGGACAGATCGAACAAACGCCATGGTAACGCCAGTCTGTATGCCGCTTTGACATACTGACTGGCCAGGTTATCGGGCGCTCATGACACTCGTTAGAAAAGCGGAATGCTATAGCTTACAAAAACTCGGTTCTGATCTACGTTACGAGCCGCTTCGCTGTTGGACTTGCCGTTACGCCAGCCGAACCCGACGCCTTTGAGCGCTCCGGACTGAAGGACGTAGTCCAGGCTAATGTCTCTTTCCCATTCCTTTTGGTTGTCGCCTGACGTCGTTTTAATATTATCGCCGGAGAGGTACATGACCGAGCCTTTCAGGCCAGGGACACCCAGAGCGGCGAAGTCGTAAGCGTACTGACCGAAAACTGTGCGCTCGCCTGCGCGGGCGAAACTTTGGATCAGGCGGTCTGTATACAGATACAGGCTTGCTCCACCGGCGCCCTTGTCTACCAGGCTACCCTGACTGAGTTGAGTGAAGTTGCTGCCATCCGACACACTTTGGTACCCCGCAGTAATCGCGTGGCCTCCCAGTGTGTAAATCAACGCGGCACTCCAGGTACGGTTGTCGATCTCTCCATCACCGTTTTTGGTGTAGCCACTCATTCTGTAGCCTGACGTACCGGCGCTATTTGCACCTGAGGAGTCAGTGTTGAAGTAGCGCAGGTCGGTTTTAAGGGACTGATTGTCCGAGAGCGCCAGGGTGTGAATTAATCCCAAAAAATGCTGTTTATAGTAGTTATCGAGGTTGGCGTAGTAGTACTGGGCTGTCAGATCCTTGGTGACGTTCCAATCGCCCCCGGCGAAGTCAAACTGATTGCTTTCACGCGTACCACCAGCAACGGCCAACCCCGTCTGATCGGTCGAACCCCGTCCTGTTGCATGTTCGATCCGACCTCCAGTCAAGGTCAGCCCCTTGAACTCGCTCGAAGTGATTTGACCGCCCTCGAAAGTTTGTGGAAGCACGCGCCCATCGTTGGCGACCAGAATTGGGAGTTTCGGAATCAAAGTGCCGTAGCGAAATTCAGTTTTCGACATTTTGACTTTGCCGGTCAGCCCCAGCCGGCTCCACTCGTCGACGGCACGGTTGTCACTGTCAGAAGGCATCATGGTGCTGCCGACATGCCGTCCTTTGCTGCTGTCCAGGGTAACCCCCAGCAACCCCAGACTATCGACACCAAAACCAACTATTCCATCGGTATAGCCCGATTTGAAGTCCAACATGAAACCCTGCGCCCATTCTTCGGTTTTGGAAGGGGCGGCAACGCCATCGCGGTTGTCGTTATTGAAATAGAAGTTTCTCATTCCCAAGGTGGCTTTGCTATCACTTAGGAAGTCAGCATGCGCCTGGGCACTCAGGGTGACACTAAGAAACAACGAACTCGCAGCAATTATTTTTCGACTCACTTATATAGCGCTCCATTTGTTATTTTCAAGTAATAGAAGCAACGCAAAATCTTTCAGGCCAACGCAATGCAGACGAAGGAACGGTAGATAGTGTTCAGGTATATTTAGATAAATGAGCTAGCGGCCTGAGCGGTAAGTTTATTAATCAAAAAAGTCAGAACAAATTTTTGAACAATTTAAATAGATCAACGAATTAACCGTGCAGACCACTAGTCAGCCTTGAAATCATGCCTCGAGCCGAAGTCCCAACGCTACTCATTTTCGCGGCTCTTGTTGTTATGCAGCGCGATAGCATTAGTGCCGAGTGTGTGAGAAAGGCGTCGAGAGTGCCTTGCCTGGAGAGATGGAGTTCTGCGTTGGGGTCTGAAAATTTATCTTATCGTCTGAATTTCAGGACTGGGGCCGGACACAATTGGTACCGAGACGGACGACCAACATGGCGGTTCCCCGCAAAGCCGCCTATTCTTGCTGGATGGTCCCCATGCTTTTGCTCAGGCGATGTATCGGGCTGGAACGATCTGATTTATTTTGACCGTCCGCTCATCGCCAAACCGGACCTGCCCGCGCGTATTGCCAGCAACTGGCCCCTCACTCCGGTCGACCCGACCAGCACGCACGGCGCAACGGGCGAAGACTGCACCCATGACCCCACCTGTCGTTCCCAAGCGACCGATGCGGCAGCACCTCTTAAACAGGGGCGCTGTTCACGTTTCTCCCATTGAGGAAGATGAGTATGTATCGGCCGAGCACGATTCCTTATCAGCAGCACCGAGGGTTCAGCCGAACCTTCACTCAGGGTCATTTGAGCATTGGATTGTTCTTTCCTTTGGAGGCCTTCGATGGGGACACTCCGAGCATGCTCAACCAGGTCGAATTGGCCAAACGAGCGGAGGCTCTGGGCTTCTGCGCACTCTGGTTTCGCGACGTGCCTCTGCGGGACCCTGGCTTCGGCGATGTTGGCCAACTGTTCGACCCTTGGGTTTACCTGGGCTACATGGCTGCTCATACGTCGGAGATAGCGCTTGGCACCGCATCCATTGCCCTCCCTGTACACCATCCTCTGCACACGGCCAAGGCATCAGCCAGCGTTGATCAGTTGAGCGCAGGTCGCTTGATACTGGGGGTAGCTTCCGGCGATCGCCCAGTGGAGTTTTCGGCTTTTGGCGTCGATCCCGAAAGGCGCGGAGAAATCTTTCGGGAGCACTACGAGGTGATTCGCAGAGCCCACAGCACCAGCTTTGAGCCCATTCGCTGGAGCGGTGGTGAGATGCGGGGTGCAGACCTCATTCCGAAACCCACAACCCAAGTCATTCCAATGTTCGTGACCGGCAATAGCCGCCAGTCACTGGATTGGATCGCGCGCGAAAGCGTCGGATGGATCAACTATCCACGCATTCCGAACATGCAGCGAATGATCGTGGAAGATTGGCGGCAGGAGGTCATGAAGCAATGTGGCTCCGTCTATAAGCCCTTCACTCAGTCGCTCTACATCGACCTCGATGAGAACCCGTCTACGCCGCCCACTCGCATTCATTTGGGGTTCAAACTTGGACGCTACCATCTCCGGTTTTTGCTCGAGTCCCTTGAGGAAATCGGAGTGGACCACGTTATCCTGAATCTCAAATACGGAAAGCGGCCTGCTGCGCAAGTTATTGAGGAACTGGGTACTCACATCGTTCCGCAATTCGGAGTACAGCCGCGCCCTGAAGCGAATTGATACGCCGGCCGCTTCCATGCCGGCCGAGGTGGTGCGGTTCAACAGGTCGAATCATCAGGCCGATACCTGTTCAAGGAATATCGGTTGCAACGGCTCTTCGAGCAGGTCATTTGCCTTGGCGGTGAAGCGCTGAAACCAATGCATGGAAACGCGCAACCGCCGGATGACTTGAGCAAGCATCCCTGCCTGCTCTATCTGCAAAATGGCCGGGTCTACGACAAGTGGAACCTGGGCGGGCAAACCGTGCAGGTTTCGGGGCCGTTGTTCAGCGATGACGCCGATGTTGTGCGGCGCTGGTCACTGGAGGGTGAAGTATCGCCTACAAATCCTGGCTGGATGTCAGTGTAGATATCGCCGCGGAGCGTCCGCTTGTGCTGCTGCCGGATTATCCTGGCGAAGCTTCGCCGTTGAGTCTGGTGTGCCCGCATCGCGCGTAGGCATGGCTTGAATCTTGGATAAGGCACTTTGGCCACGATATTCACCTTGAATACAAGTGTTTTAATGGATCACCCTGCAATCCATCTGATATTTTTTTTCGCTTATCTGAGCCTTTTTCGTCAACCAACAGTCTATAAAGTGCACTTCCGATGCTCTTTCAAACAATAAAAAGTAGCCAATAATTTTGGCTCTTGGGCACGCTGACGCTCTCAAGAATTTAGACCATCCCAGGAGTAACAATAAAACCCTGTTTTATCAGAAACAGGAGCAAATAGCTGTTCACTGATTTGGAGATGGCCGCTGTGCGAAATCTTGGCTTGGGCTTCCTGGTAACTGGCGTTTTTGGACAACTAACAGCACTGCTATGGACCTACACGTCCACAGGACCAATTTGTCAAAATAACGTCGACAATTCATACATCCAGCAAAAAGTGACAAAGCTCGAACAATTACTCGATGACACCGCTAATAAAGTTGCGACAGAGCTCAGTACAAAATATTCCGATGAGCTCGCGCCCGTTGCGAAAAACGGATTCCATACACCCGATTCAACGGAGGCTGACGCCGTACAGTTTTTGATCGAAAAGCCAGACAAATCACCCGTACTTAAGCTGCCTTCATTGCCCACACCCTCACACAACTGGACGATTATTCTCAGCGGTATGATTACTTTTACCGGCCTGCTCCTGGCACTCTTCGCCCGCAAAAAAACCATTGATCCGCAATGGCATGTCTTTCGCACCGTGCCAGGGTCGCTAATCACGCTGGAACGCCCGTGTTTGACGTGCAGAGGCTTCATTTCCCACGCTGTAAAACCTGCTTCAGCCACGTCTTCATCCGGCCTGTGGGTAATTGAAATTGCGTTAAACACACCCAGCCGACATCGCGCCAAAAAAGCCATTCAACAGCTGGAATTACCGGTAGCGCGTAAAGAAAATAACTTTGTAGTCATCGGCCCGTACAAACAGAAACAGGACGCGGCTCGAGTCGTGAAAGAATTGAGTGAAAGTCATGGTGTCAGAGGATGGATGATGGCAGGAAATTGATACTATCCTATTTAGCGCTGCACCGACCTCGAAGAATTGACTACTTATTTAGGGCACAAGAGAGCATTGCAAAGGAAGGGAGAGCCGAACTCGCCCTGAAGACTTTCTTGGCCGCCGATTTACAAATTCAATTTTAACTCAGCGAGCTGAACTACAGCCTCGCTGAAAGCTGCGGACACTCAGAAGAAACTTTCGTTGATGCGTGAAGAACGTATGAATTAGATTTATGACTTCCCGAGTGACTGGCAGGCCCAGCAATGCCTGTTACTATTCAAGCCGCTAATTTTCAATATTAAAGTCCAACTTCATTGCAGGGGAGTATTGCTCAAAATACCCCCCCACCCTCCTCCCGGTTCAAACCGGCGCGTAACAATCCACTACACGCCGATACTGGCTGGGAGAAGCACCAATATGTTGACGGAAAAACCGTGTGAAATGACCTTGCTCGGAGAACCCGAGGTTCTCCGACAACAGGCCCAATGTTCCACTGCGCTCACGCTCAAGCCAGGCAAAAGCCCGGCGCATGCGCGCGTCGTTAAGCAAAAGGGTCGGCGTCATGCCAGTGTCTTTCTTGAACAGCGCAAAGAAGTGCGCCCGCGACAGACCACACGCCCGTGCGGCGTTGTCGATCGGGTTCGGATCATCGAGGTGCTCAAGCAGCCAGGCGATGCCACGGCGCACGCGCGCGTCCCGGAATTCACCTGAGCTCGGCGCCCCCAGATGCGACAAATGCCGCCAGCTGGAAAAGTCCTCGATCAGTTCGATCAGGAAGTCGAACAGCATGAACTCCAAGCGCTCTTTCGGCACGATCCCGCAACCATGCGCTTCGGCGACCAGGATGTCGGCCAGGGTGCGATTACGGCTCGACAGCTCGATGCACGGCTGGGCAAAAAAGTCCGGCCGACCGCTCAGCGCCAGCGACTGCTGGGCAGTGGCCAGCCAGGCGGGCTCGATGTAGAGCGCCAGGATGACGGTAGCACCGGCACCCGGCTGCGGATCATAGAAATGCGGCTCCCATGCGTTGACCAGCACCGCCGTGCGATCACTGAGCGGAACCCGCCGACCGTTAACGTTGAAGTAAGTGTCCTCGCCAGACACTTTGACCAGCACATGGCATTCGGAATGGGTATGGGTGACCAGCGAATGATCCATATTCAGCAAGGCGACCCGGCCAAACCTGCCGTGGAAAACCCGTTGGGCTATCGACATCAGATTCCTCCGCTCGCTTGAAGCGATATTGTTATCGGCCTCAATGCATATCATCAGGGCGTCTATCTATTTCTCAAGCCCGTCGATCGGTCCATGGTTCAGCAACACTTGGCTGGCCACTATCGCGCGCGAATGACCAAGCGTCTACCTCGACTTTCGCAGCCCCCTCGTTCGTCGGAAAAACCGCCCTACAAGGCATGGCGTTCTTTCCCGTGATAAACGCGCAGGATATCGGCCACCACTGCCAGGGCAATTTCCGCCGGGGCCTTGCTGCCCAGATCGAGCCCGATGGGCATGTGCAAGCGGGCGATCTGTTCATCCGTCAGACCACCGATGCGCTTGAGCCGCTCGGCGCGCTTGGCGGAGGTTGCCTGGGACCCCATGGCGCCGATGTAGAACGCCGGGGTGTGCACCGCTTCCATCAGCGCCAGATCATCGATTCGCGGATCGTGGGTCAGCGCCACCACCGCGGTCGCCGCGTGGCAACCTCCCGCGGCAATGAACATCGAGGGCAGCACGCGCTGCATCTCCACGCCTTCGAGCTGGACATGCAGCATCTCTTCCCGGGGGTCGCAGGCGATGACTTCGCAGCCGATGGCGCGGGCGAAACTGGCGCAGACTTCCGCGACCGGCGAGAGCCCTGCCAGAATCAGTCGCAAGGCCGGTCCAACGCTGATACGCACCCTTTCGTCGACGACTTGTACCCGTTCGCTGCCGTGTCCGGTGTCCGGGTCCAGGCGCAAGGCACCACTGCTCAACTCGACGTGACGCAGCAGGCGGCGCTGCCCCAGTAACGCCGCTTGCAGACTCTCCAGGTGTGCGATCCATTCGAGACTGGCAGCGCGGTGCTCGACCAGCACGATCAGCACACCCCCACAGGGCAATCGTAGACGGTGGCGTTGCTCGACGCTGTCGCCATAACTGACGATCTGCGCCGGTTCGCGTAATTCACCACGCGTCAGGCTTTCGAGAAACTCCTCTTCGACGCAGCCACCCGACAGCGAGCCGACGTGTTCACCTGCACCATTGGTCACCAGCATCGCACCCGGCGCACGCGGCGCCGAGCCATAGGTGGAGAGCACCGTGCACAGCCACTGGGACTGTCCGGACCGTGCCCATTGCAGTGCCTGGTCGATCACCTGAACATCGAGATGGCGCATGTTTTCAGTACCTCAAGTAATGCGTGGTGCTGCATGCAGGATTACGTTTACGGTAACCTGCGAGCAATCCTGTTCAATTGTTGGTTCAACATGTCGCCACAACAATTTTTGCAACTTGGGCCGGTGCAGCTGGAATATCGCCAACTGCCTGGGGCTGACCCATCGCGACCGACGCTGGTGCTGTTGCACGAAGGCCTGGGCAGCGCCAGCCAATGGAAAGATTTTCCCCTGCGCCTGGCCCAGGCGAGCGGTTGTGGTGTGGTCACTTACAGCCGTCAGGGTTATGGGCAATCGAGCCCGGTGACCCTGCCGCGTCCGCTGGACTACCTGAGCAGCGACGGCCCTCGTGAACTGCGGCAATTGCTCGATGCCTTGCAACTGCCGCAAGTGGTCTTGCTCGGTCACAGTGACGGTGCATCCATTGTCCTCGCCTATGCCGCCGCCAACGATCCGCGCGTGTTGGGCAGCATCGCACTGGCGCCTCACGTGATTGTCGAGGCGCAGAGCCTCGATGGCATTCGCCACACCACTGAGGTCTGGCACCAGGGCGAATTGCGCGAACGCCTGGCACGCCACCACGGGACCAATGTCGACGGCGCGTTTCACGGTTGGAGCGACAGTTGGTTGCACCCGGACTTTTCCCTGGTCGATCTCGAAGCGCAGTTGGCTTGTATCGAAAAGCCGCTGCTGGTCATTCAAGGTCGCGAAGACCACTACGCCACACCCGAGCAACTGGTGGTCATCGAGCGACAGGTGCCTGGGCCGTGCCGTTGTGTGTTGCTGGATAACTGCCGACACTTTCCCCAGACCGAAGCAACCGAGCGGACCTTGCAGCTGATCTGCGAATTCCTGGAGCGCCTCCCCGCCTGAATGCACCGAGCGTGACTCAATCATCGACCACCTCATCCAGCGTTGCTACGCGCTCCGGCAGTTCGCGCCAGCGACGCACGACCCCCAGTTCGATATCGAACATGTCCAGCACCCTTCCTACAGTGTGATCGACCATGTCTTCCAGGCTGGTCGGCCTGGCATAGAACGCTGGCACTGGCGGAGCGATCACTGCGCCGAGTTCAGATAACTCGGTCATGCTACGCAGGTGATTGCGGTGCAATGGCGTCTCGCGAACCATCAACACCAGGCGCCGGCGCTCCTTGAGCACCACGTCGGCGGCGCGGGTCAGCAGTGTCGAGGTCACGCCGCTGGCGATCTCCGACAAGCTGCGTATCGAACATGGCGCGATGATCATGCCCATGGTCTTGAACGAGCCGCTGGCAATGGCCGCGCCGATGTCTTGATTGACGTAGCTGACGTCAGCAAGGGTCTTGAGCCGAGACCAGGACATCTCGGTTTCATGGGCCAAAGTAATCAGCGCTGACTTACTGACCACCAAATGGGTTTCAATCGGCGTGTCGCGCAACAGCTCCAGCAGACGCACGCCATAAACGGCGCCAGAGGCACCGGAAATTCCTACGATCAGCCGCTGCGGCCGGCTACTTCCCGGAGCGCCCATGGTCGCCCTCCTCTATCGGACCTTCTTTGTAGAAATGGATGGTGTCGAGCGCGGTGGTCATGGTTTTGCCGATCATCTCGATGAACAACATTGCCGCCGGGGTCAGCGGTCGACGCGCGTCGTGCACACACACCATGCGCCGGCTGATCCCGGGTGCGGCCAGCGGATAGGCGCGCAACGCGCCTTCGTGCAATCCGCGATGCAGGACGGTTGCCGGCAGCACGCTGACCCAGTCGCTGCGACGCAAGAAGTCCTCGATGACCGCCAGATCATCCACCTCCAACTGCGGGGTGACTTCAACGCCTTGGGCGGCAAGGTGTTGGTCGATCACCCTGCGCAACCCGTGACGACGCGAGGGCAGCACCAGTTTGAACCCCGCCAGACTGGTCAACGGCAATGGCAGCGCTCCGCTGAGGCGATTGGCTGCACCGGTGGCGACCAGTAATTCCTCATCGAAGATGTCGTGGCCGATCAGGTGCTCATACTGGAAGCTTTGGTTGATGACCGCGAAATCCAGCATGCCGGTCAGGACCTTCGCGATCAGTTCCTGGCTGTAGCCCGAGGTGACGCAAAGTTCGACCTGCCGGTGATGCTCGACAAAATGCGCCAGGGTACTGGCCAACGCATTGTTGGCGGCAGACGCGATCAGCCCGGCGCTGATGCGACCGCCAATCTGACCGCTACGGTCGATCAGAGTCTGACGCGCCGCCAGCAGCTGGCCAAGGATCGGCATGAACAAGCGATAAGCCTGATCTCCGGCCTCGGTCGGCGCCATGCCTTTGGAGCTGCGCTCGAACAACGTCTGCCCGAGTTCTTCCTCAAGCCTGGCGATCTGCATCGACAACGCCGGTTGCACGATATTCAAGCGCTGCGCCGCCCGGGTGACGGAACCCTCCTCGTAGAGGCAGGTAAAATACTTCAGATGGCGCAGCTCCATGATCACCCCCGCGTTCGCGCTCAACCAAGCGTGCCGACGTTCTGATAAATGTGTTTGAGCTCGCTGAAATCCAGCAGCGCATCGACGCCATGCAAGCGCCCCAGACCGCTCTTTCGGTAGCCACCGGTTTCCGCCTCGGCGAACAATTTGTTGTGGTCGTTGAGCCACACCGTACCGTTGCGCAGTGCCCGAGCGACACGCCAGGCGCGAGCGCCCTGTTCAGTCCAGACACTCGCGGACAGACCGAACTCGGTATGGTTGGCGCGCGCTACAGCCTCTGTTTCGTCTTCGAAGGACTCCAGTACCAGCAACGGGCCAAAAATTTCTTCCTGGCAAAAGAATGCGCTGCTGTCGCGATGGGCGATCAACGACGGCGCGAGAAATGCGCCTTTGCTGAGTTCACCGTGCGGGCGACCTCCGGCCAGCAGCACTTCGTCACAGCTGTCCAGCGCCTCGCCAATGCGCCGCTCAACGCTGTCCCGGGATTGCCAGTCGATCAGCGGTCCCATGTTCTTCGCTGGATCGAGGCCATTACCCAGGCGGATCTGCCCCAGTGCGGCGCTCAGCGCGGTTTTCATTTCGGCAAAACGGCTGGCATGCACCAGCACGCGCCGGGCGGCAGTGCACTGCTGGCCAGAGATAATGGTGGCCGCCGCTGCCAGTTTCGGCGCGATGGCGGCAATATCGGCATCTTCAAAGACCAGGCAGCAAGATTTCCCGCCCAGTTCCAGCGAGAGCTTCTTCATAGTCGCCGCGCAGTCGCGCATGATGCGCTGGCCTGTCGCGGTCGAGCCGGTGAAGCTGAGCACGTCCACCCGTGGCGAAGCCACCAGATGCGCTGCCCCGGCATGCCCGCTCTCGGCAAATAGATTGACCGCCCCGGCCGGCAGGCCTGGCAATGCGAACAGTGGCTCGAGCATCGCCGCATTGAACAGCGCGGTTTGCGGCGCGGGTTTGATCACCACTGTGCAACCCGCCGCGATCGCTGGCGCCAGAGCACGAACCAGCAGCACCGCCGGGGCATTCCATGGAATGATCAGCCCGGCCACCCCGGCGGGTTCGCGCAGCATGCTGGAGAACTCGCCGGGCGCCACCTCGAGCATGTGCCCCGGGTTGTGCCGGGCCAGGCCGGCATAATAAAGAATCTCGGAAATCGCCCCGCCGATCTCCCCTCGGGACTGCGCCAATGCCTTGCCGTTCTCGCGGGTCAGCAATTGCGCGAGTTGCTCCTGACGCGCCTTCAGGGCGGCAGCCCACTCCAGCAATAGCTGCTGACGCAGGCGTGGATTCTGCGCCCATTGCGGGTTGTTGAAGGCTCGGGCAGCCGCTGCCACCGCTGCTTCAGCTTCGGCCTCGCCGCCGTCGGCAAAGCACCCGATCAGTTCGCCGTTTGCCGGGTCGAGACTGTCGGTCCAACGATCCGCTGAGGTCCATTGTCCATCGATGAAGTGTTGGCTTTGCATGAATCCTCCTTCAATCAATGGGTCACCGAACCGCCGTCGACCACAAGGGTCTGGCCGCTCATGAAATCACTGTCGGTGCAGGACAGAAACAGCAGCGCGCCGATCAGATCCTGTGGCACTGCTTCGCGTTTGATGCAGCGGCTGGCAATGTTGTTGCGCACAATATCCCCGGCCCAGGCGGCATTGGCCTGGACGTTGGCGCTCATGGTCAGGCCAGGCGCCAGGCAGTTGCAGCGGATGCCGGCGTCGCCGACTTCTCGCGCTATCGAGCGTGTCAGGGCAATCACCGCGCCCTTCGACGCGACATAAGCCGCCATCATCGGCGCGCCTTTGAAGGCCGTCGCCGAGGCAATGTTGACGATCTTGCCGTAGCCCTGACGGCGCATCACCGGCATAACCGCCTTCGCGCACTCGAAGGAACCGCGCACATTGACCGCCATGATCCGATCCCATTCCGCCGAGCTGGTCTGCTCGAACGGTTTGAGCTCCAGGGTGGCGAACAACGCGGCGTTGTTGATCAGCACGTGCACACCGCTGAACTGCGCAACGGCTTCCTCGACCATCGCTTGCACGGCGGCACCGTCGGTCACGTCACAAGCGATCGCCAGGGCCGTACCGCCCTTGTTGCGGATCGCGGCAGCGGTTTCGTCAGGCGCGTTCAAATCGCAAAGCACCACCGTCGCACCCTCGGCCGCCAAGGCCTGGGCATAAGTGGCACCGATGCCTTGCGCGGCACCGGTAATGATCGCGACTTTTCCATTCAATCTGCTCATTGCGTTTTCCTTTACTTGAAGTTGCCTTGGGTTTCCGGAATCACCACGCTGCCGATCAGGTAGATCACCGACAGGCCGGCGGCGAAAATCGCCAGCACCATCGGGATCTGCGCGGGACTGCTGCTGAACAGGGACACAAAGGTCGGCATGGTTCCACCGAGGGCGAAACCGATGTTCCAGGACAATCCTGTGCCGCTGGCGCGCAGCTCGGTGCTGAAGCGTTCGTTGAGGAAGATCAGGATCGGCGCGATGATCGCCCCGCCCATGAAGGCGATGCCCACGCAATACAGCGCAGTGCGGGTCAGCGAACCCGGCTCGGCGACACCGAGGAACATCATCGGCAAGCTCACCAGGTTAATCACACCCAGTAGCATGAAGGTCTTCTTGCGACCGATCAGGTCACTCAGGTAACCGAAGGCCAGTGCTCCGACAATGGTTGCCACCGACCCGTACATGAGCATCTGCGAAGTTTGCGTATGGGGCACTTTGGCGACCACGTTGAGCAAGGTCGGCAGATAACCGCAGGCCAGGTAATACGTTGCTCCGCCGCCGAATGTAATCAGCAGATTGACCAGCATCACGCTGCGGTACTCGCGACCAAACAGACGCTTGAGCGGCGACACGACCACTACCTCCGGCCCCTTGGTCTTGCGCGCTTGTTGCAGTTGCTGCCAGACCGGGGTTTCTTCCAGATAGCGGAACATCACCAGCCCGAAAAACGTGCTGAGCAGCCCGCAGAAGAACATGAAGCGCCAGCCCCAGACGTCAAATTCATCCCCGGGGAAAATTTCCGACAACACCAGGTAAGTGAACGACGCCAACAGCGCGCCCATGCCGGCACCGGCACCACCGATCAACCCGGACATCAGGCCGCGATAGCGCGGCGAGATGGATTCGGTGCCGATGGTGTGAGTGGAGGCCACGATGCCGCCAACGAAAATGCCCTGAATCACCCGCAATAGCAGAAACAGTATCGGGGCCAATATGCCGGCCTGATGAATGGTCGGCAGCGCGCCAAACAGTGCCGTGGAAATACCGACGCCGACCATCGACACCATCAACGCTCGCTTGCGGCCGTGCTTGTCGGCATACGCGCCGAAGATTGCCGAACCCAGGGGACGCACCAGCAGGGCCACGGCGAATGACGCGTATACCGCGGCCAGCGACAGTGTCGGGGTGTCGGAGGGGAAAAACATGCGGCCGATGATCGGCGCCACGTAGAGCAGAATGAACAGGTCAAACAAATCCAGCGCCCAGCCGAATGTCGAGGCAAATGCCGCGAGCAAAGCCTTGCCCGGTGGAATTTGCGGTGTATCGGTAGCGGCGCTGGTTGGCGGTGCAGTTGTTGTTGTCGTGGTCATGGTTGCCTCACACAAGATGTGTCTTGAGCTGGTTGGTGCTATCGGGAACAGGCCGCTGGACAGCAGCAGCCACCGGTTCAATCGTGCATCTGGAGCACGCGTTGCCAGTCCTGCGGGGCCGCGTGCGCCCACTTGTCGAGTTCGACTTCCTGTTGTCCAGGCACCTGGATTCGTTTGAAGCGCATGGTCGGTGCCGACAGCGGCACCGTGGCGTCATAGCCCATCTTCGAGCCGACACCGTCACGGGTGGAGGGGTCGAGTTTCGAGCCTTGGGACTCGTGGATCAGCACCAGGTCGCGGTCGGCCTGGAAACGGGTGGCAATCGCCCACTCGACTTCGGTGGGGTCATGAATGTCCACATCCAGATCCACCACGGTGACGTGCTTGATGTCGTAGTGACCGCCCAGCGCGCCGAGGATGACGTTCTTGCCCTCACCCTCGGAGCGTTTGTCGATCTGCACATAAAGGTGATAACGACACACCCCGCCCTTGCTCAGGTGCACGTCACGCACGCACGGAAAGCTGCGGCGCAAGTACGCGAGCATGGTCGCTTCGCGCGGGATACCACCGAGCAGCAAGTGCTCCAGGCCGCCGCCGACGATGGTGTGAAAAATCGGATTGTGACGATGGGTCACGGCGTCGACTTCGATCACATGGCGCTCGGCGCGCTCGCCGTAGTACTGCGGAAACTCGCCAAACGGCCCTTCCATTTCCCGCGCCTTGGCCAGCAACCGGCCTTCGATGACGATCTCGGCATCGGCAGGCACGCGAATCTGGTTGGTGACACAGCGCGTCACCGCCAGCGGCCGGCCATGCAGCGCACCGGCAATTTCCAGTTCGTCGTGATCGATCGGCACGATGGCCTGGGACGCCAGCAAGGTCAGCGGATCAGCGCCAATGACCACCGCCACGTCCAGATCCTCTCCCAGCGCCTCGACTTCCTGAAAGAAGGCCAGCGCATGGCGTGGCAGCAGCAGTGCGCCCAGGCGATTTGGGCTGCTCACTTGCAAGCGGTGAATCGAAACGTTCTGTACCCCGGTGCGCGGGTTTCGGGTAATCAGCAGGCCAGCGGTGATGTAAGGGCCGCTGTCGTGCTCGTTGTGGGTGGGAATTGGCAGCAGTTTGTTGAGGTCGATCTCGCGATGCACCACTTGCTGACAAGCTGCATCGCCGACTTCGCGCCACGGCAGCGGATTGAGGCTGGCGACTTCGAAACGCGCCAACACTTCAGCGGACTCCACGCCCATGGCTTCGGCCATCCACTGCCGGTCGGACAGCAGGCCGGACACCACCGCAATCGAGTGGCCGCCAGGCTGGGGAAACAGTGAAGCGCTCTTGCCGTCCAGGCGATTGGCAATCGCTGCAACGCCGAAACGCAGGTCCACGCCGGGGCGTATCATTGCCAAGCGCTGCTGGCGCTGCAAATGGTCGAGCCAACCACGCAGGCTGGCGCCTGCTGGCAGGTCCCCGGCCATGTCGGCTTCGGGGGTGGAAAGAGTCACAGGCTGCATGGCCTTACCTCGTCATTATTGTTCTGGTGGCATGCCCGGTCACCCGACGGCACGCCCGTTGAAATCGCTGGGGTTCAGCTTCCGGTTGCGCTCGCACCGATGGGTTTGGCGCTGTCGGCTCGCTCGGGCTTGCCACCCCGCAGCAAGTGGCTCAGGGTCATGATCACGAGTGGCGTGGCCAGTGCGATGTAGGCGTTGTCGATGCCGTAGGGATTGCCCATCAGGAACCAGCCGATGGTGATGATCAGTGACGCGATGATGCTGATGAACGCACCCTGCCGCGTGCCGAATGTCGGCGCGTAAAACACCATCAGCACCAGTACCGCGAGTGAGGCACGCAAGGCCTTGGCGAGGAAAGTCACCACCAGAACGTCGGAGGCGTACAGCGCCAGCGTGATGGGCAGCAGGCCGGCGATGATGGTCGCGGTCCGGGCAAAATTGAGGTTCTTGCGATCATCTCGTTGTGGGTTGAAGAACGGTTGATAGAAGTCCTTGAGCAACAACGTGGCGATGCCCATGGTGAGCGCGGCCATGGTGCCGAACAGCGCCCCGGCCAGTCCCGCAACGACGATCCCGGCCATCCATTCGTGCATGTGCCCGAGGATTTGCGGAAAGGCCTGCAACGAGGGAATCTGCGGAAACAGCACCGCACTGCACATCCCCACCATCGCGGCGATCAGGCCGTAGGGAATCAACATCAAGGCACAGTAGAAACTCGCGTGCTGGGCCTTGCGCCCGTCGCTGACGGTATTCACCGCCTGCACCACGTACTGGGTGGCGAATGTCGCGCCGATACCGGCCACCAGCCAGGCGAAAATCTTCGGCCAACCGACGTTACCGACTTCGAACATCGGCGCTGGCAGTCGCGCCACCAACTCGCCCATGCCGCCGACCTGGCTCAAGGCAAAACCCAAGGCGAGGATGATCCCGGCGTACATCATCAATGCGTGCAAGACATTGGTATAGATCACCGAGCGCATGCCACCGATGCCGACGTACAGCACCGAAACAATACCGACGATGATGATTGCCGACGTCCGCTCGATGCCCAGCAAGGTCGCGAGAACTGCCCCGCCGCTGGCATAGATCGAGACCGCAACGATCGATAGCGCGCAGATCATGATCACTGACGTGGCGAACCGTACCGGCTCGCCATAAGTGCGGGCCAGCGCCCCGGAAATGGTGTTCTCGCCGAGGTCCTTGTACTTCTTCGCCAACAGCATGGAGAAGATCACGAAACCGACACCCAGGGCGGCGATGTTCCAGGCAGCGGAAATGCCATAGGTGTAACCTGCCTGAGCCGTACCAATGCTTGCAGTAGTGCCAATGAACTCGGACATCATCAGAAAACCGATCAGCACCGCCGGGAAGTCCTTGCCTCCGGTGGTGAAGTTTTTCGCACTTTGTGTAGAGCGTCGAACCCAGAAACTGATCAACGCCAAGACCACCATGTAGGCGGCGACGATGGTTAGTACCAGCCAGCTAGAAGCCATAAGTGGAACTCCGATTTTTATATTTATTGGACGGATTTCGGTGCAGCCGATCTCACCCTAAGAGCCTCGCTACAGGTTTTCCATTAACGAATATTGATGCGTCCTATCAGTTTCAATGAAGGGGCGGCAGGCCCTGCTGCGCAGGGGCGCACGCCGTTACCGGCGTACGCCCGGGCCTGCTCGCCGAACGCACTTACTCGCCGATGAACACGGCCGCACGCTTGCCGTGAAACGCTTCGACGCCTTCCTTGAAGTCCTTGGAGCTACGCAGGCGGCTGTAGCAGTGACCTTCCATTTCGATCGCGACAGTCAGCGGCGCATCTTCGTTGTCGTTGATCAGTTTTTTTGCCGTGCGCTGAGCCAGCGGCGAGAAGCGACGCAGCTCATCGACCAAGGCATCGACGGTGCTTTCCAGTTCGGTGTCCGGCACGACCTCGGTAGCGATACCCCAGGCATAGGCTTGGTCACCGGTAATGCGTTTGGCGCGCATCACCATGTGCTTGGTACGGGTGATGCCAATGATTTTCTGCAGGCGTGCGGAGCCACCCGAGCCCGGGATCTGACCCAGATTCTGCTCAGGCAAGGCGTAGCGCGTGGTTTGCGAAGCAATGCGGAAATCGCAGGCCAGGGACAGTTCGAAACCGACACCGAAGGTGTAACCGCGGTTGGCAACGATCACCGGTTTTTCGCAACGTGCCGGTGCCGCGACGTTCCAGGCCAGCTTGGAAACGTGCTCTGGCGACGCTTCGAGAAAACCCTTGATGTCGCCGCCGCTGGAGAAGTGTTCACCCACCGAGCGTAGCACGATGACGCGCACGTCCTTGTGTGCATCGAGGGCTTCGAAGACCAGGCGCAGCTGATCGCGCTGCCCCATGGAAATGACGTTCAACGGCGCCCGGTTGAGGATGATGTCGGCGCGCTCGCGGGACACATCGACTTCTACCTGGAAGCCATCGAATTGAGTCTCGAGAAATTGCTGGATCGATTGTTGTTGCATGGGAGTGTCCTCTGGATGATTAGCTGATGGCCTTCAGGGCCTGTTCCTGGAATTGGGCCAGCAGCACGCGCCGCAGCACCTTGCCAACGGGAGATTTTGGAATTTGGTCGATGAACTGGTAACGCCGTGGCCGCTTGAATTTGGCCAGGCCCGAAGCAATGCAATGGGCATCGAGGTCGCATTCCGAGACTTCGGCGCGCAGCTTGATGAACGCGGCAATGATCTTGCCCCACTGCTCGTCGGGCAGGCCGACCACTACCACTTCTTCCACTGCCGGGTGCAGGGAGAGCATGTTTTCGATTTCCGCCGGGCTGACGTTTTCGCCGCCGGTGATGATCAAGTCATCGACCCGACCCGTAACGAACAGATCGCCCTCCAGATCGAAGTAGCCGATGTCACCGGTGAAATACCATCCGTCACGCAACGCCTTGGCGGTCGCTTCGGGGCGGTTGAGGTAGCCTTCGAACGCCTCGTCACTCGCCAGGTCGGCGATGATCTGGCCCTCCTCCAACGGATTGGCCTGCACGTCTGCCGTTTCTGCATCGAGCGGCACCACGCGCACTCGCTGGTTCATTGCACTACGCCCTGACGAGCCGGGTTTGCGGCTGGCTTGCTGGTCGATGGTGAAGGTGTAGATTTCCGAGCTGCCGTAATGATTGACGAACAATTGCGGCTGGAACGCCGCCTCGACGCGACGCATCAAGCCGTCGCTCATCGGCGCACCGGCAAAGCCGATTTTCTCCACACTGGCGACTCGCTCGCGGGCGAAGGCCGGGTGTTCGATGAGCATGTGGTAGAGCGTCGGCACCAGGTACAGGTTGCTGACTTTTTCCCGCTCGATGGCCTGCAGCGTGGCTTCGACGTCGAACTTCGGCACACAGACAAAATGTCCGTCGATCAGCGCCATGGACAACAACGAACGCACGCCCATCGTGTGATAAAGCGGCATGACTCCCAGCGTGCACTCGCTCTGGCGGTAAAGGTTTTGCGCTACGTGGGCAACCGCCGCGGCGCGTTCGCAACGGTGGCGACGCAGCACGCCCTTGGGCTTGCTGGTGGTGCCGGAGGTGTACAGCAGCAGTGAAAAGTCTTCGGCGTCGGCCTGCAGGATGATTCCGGCAGGCGACTGCGAACACAGTTCCTCGAAACTCAGGTCGGAGTCGGCGGCACGCAGACCGGCGGCGATCCGTGGCAGCCCTGTGGCGGCGCTGCAGCCGGCTACGGCGGCTACGGTCGCGTCGTCGTAGGCCAACGCGCGGATTTGCGCATCTTCGATGCAGTAGCCCAGCTCATCGGCAGTCGAACGCCAGTTCAACGGGGTCATGACGATGCCCGCAAACTGACAGGCCCAATGCAGGGTCGCCATTTGCCAGCGGTTCTGCATCGCTACCAGCATTCGGTCGCCGCGTTGCAGCCCCAGGCGTTGCAAGCCCCTGGCTGCGCTCTGGATATCGACGAACCAGTCTTCATAGGTTTTCTTCAATGCACCGTCACTGACCGCCACGGCGTACGGTCGGCGTTCAACGGCTGCGAGGAAGCTGCGTCCGAGATCGAACATTTTTGTTATACCCCTTTGTTCGTTTGGCGCTGGGCGGCGACTTCGAGCACGGCCTGGACGATGCCGGTGTAGCCCGTGCAGCGACATAGATGCCCCGAAAGCATGTCGCGTACCTGGGTCTCGTCCGGGTTGGGTACCCGTTCGAGGAAATCCACGCAGGACATGAGAATGCCCGCAGTGCAAAAGCCGCACTGCAAGGCGTGATGACGGCGAAAAGCTTGTTGCAGGTCGCTCAGTGTGTCGTCGTCGGCCAGGGACTCGACGGTCTCGATACGCCGCTCGTGCCCCTGTACCGCGAGCATCAGGCAGGAACGCATGGCGACTCCGTCCACCAGCACCGTGCAGGCACCGCAGACACCGTGTTCGCATCCGACATGGACACCGGTGGCACCGAGGTCGTGGCGCAGGAAGTCGCAGAGTTGGGTGCGCGGCTCGGCCAGCGCTTCGCGGGAGCGGCCATTGAGTTCCAGGCGAATCGGAAAGGTTTGGTCGGCAGTTACACGCATGTCAGGCTCCTTCGATCAGCTGATGACCCAGCTCGCGAATCAGTTGGCGGCGATAGGCAGCACTGGCCTGCACGTCGTCTTGTGCATCGAGCGACCAGGCGGTTTGATTGAGCGCGTCGGGCAGCGCCGCACCACGTGGCAGACTGCGACGTTGCGGACGGTCGGCGACCCCGCCGATGCCGAGTTCGACCTGGTCCGTGCCGATGGCCGCGGCCAGGGAAACAATGGCGAAGTCACCGTGGCGCATGGCGATTTCACGGAAGCGATAGGTGATGCCTTCGCGCTTGAGCGGAAAGCGCACCTCGACGACCAGTTCATCCGCACGCTTGTCGGTGGTGAGAATGCCCTGGAAGAAGTCGGCAGCCTTGACGATGCGCTTGCCTTTTTTCGACTCCAGGACGATTTCGCCGCCCAGCGTCACAAGGCACAGTGGCAACTCGGCGCTGGGGTCGGCATGAGCCACTGAGCCACAGACGGTGCCGCGATTGCGCGTCTGGAAGTGACCGATCCAGGGCATGGCCAGTGCCAATAAAGGCACCTCGTCCATCAGGCTCGAACGCGCCAGCAACTGCGCCTGTCGCACCCCGGCACCGACAGCCAGGCAATCGTTGCGCAGCTCGATATAGGCCAGCTCATCCACATGATTGATATCGATCAGCAATTTTGGTTGAGCCAGGCGCATGTTCAGCACCGCCATCAGCGATTGGCCACCGGCGATGATGCGAGCTTCCTGGCCGTACTCGGCGAGCAACTCAACCACCTGACGACGGGTGTCAGCCCGAACGTAATCGAAAGCCGCCGGTTTCATTGCGCACCTCCCTTGCCAAACAGCACGCCGAGCGAGGCACGCAGCCGCGCCCACCAACCGGTGGAGATGGCTTGGCCGCTGACCCGTTGCGACAGGCGAGTAAATATTTGTCCGATGATCACTTTCGAGGCCCCTTGCAACATTCGGCCGCCGACTGCGGCGACTTTGCCGCTGACCGCCACCTGGTATTGGTACTCCAGACGTGTGTGGCCATTTTCCAGTTCAACGAAACGCACCTGGGCCTGGCCTTGGGCCGATCCCATGGAGCTGCTGCCGGATCCCGACAGACGCAACGAATGCGGCGGGTCCAGATCACTCAGGGCAACCTTGGCCTCGAAGCGCGCGCGGATCATGCCGACGCCGACGGTGACGTCTGCGCGGTAACGGTTTTCGCCTTCGAGCACGAGGTCGTGGCAACCGGGAATGATCGCCGCCAGCGTCTGCGGGTCAAGCAAGGTATCGAACACCTGTTGCGGCGAGGCAGGAATCACCACCGAGTCGTTGGCCCGCAGTGCCGGTCCACCGGCGGCTGCGTCGAGGTTGTCATCGGCTTCCATACCGGCGGGCCGTGGCGGTTCGTCGATGCCAATGAGCGTGCGTACTTTCGATGGCGTCAGTGGCAGACGGATGTCCGAGCGACCGAGAGCGTCGGCCACCGCGTTGGCGATGCACACCGGCGTGCTCATATTGTTGCCCTCGCCCACCCCCTTGGCGCCCAATGGGGTAAATGGCGATGGCGTTTCCATGTGCAGGATCACCGGTTCGATCACTTCCGGTGCGGTCGGCACCAGATAATCGGCGAAGGTCCCGGAGAGGAAGCTGCCGTCCTCGCCATAGGCGAACTCTTCCATCAGCGCCGCGCCGAGGCCCTGGGTGAAGCCACCACGAATCTGTCCATCGACCAGTGCCGGGTTGAGCAGGCGGCCGGCGTCATGGCAGGTGACGTAGCGATCGATGTGGATCTCGCCGGTCATGCGGTCGATTTCCAGACCACAGATGTCGAAGACAAAGCCGTAGCACAGTGAGCTATTGACCTGATCCTGGTCGTCCGGCGCCACCAGTTGCGGCGGGCTCCAGAAGGCGGTTTCGCGCAGGCCGCCGCTTTCACCTTCCGGCAGCAGGCCCGGCGACCAGTGGGTCGCACCGGCAATCCGATGGAATGGCGCCACCGCCCCGCCATTGACCACAAAAATCTTGCCGCCGGCGAAACGAATATCTTCGGGACTGGCCTGCAACTGCTCGGCGGCAATTGCGGCGAGGCGATCGCGGATCTTCAGCGCGGCCTTGTAGACGGCACCGGCCACAGCGCCGGCGAAGCGGCTGGAATAGTTGCCCGAGGCAATCGACCAGGCGTCCTTCTGGGTATCCAGTTCGACGTTGACCACGATGGATTCCAGCGCCACCCCCAGCACTTCGGCGACGACCTGAGCGACAGTGGTTTGATGGCCCTGCCCCTGCGGTGCCGAGGACACGTGCACACTGACGTCACCCAATGGGCCGACGTTGATGGTGGCGGTTGCGACAGCACCGTTTTTCGGACCGGCCTTGCGCCGCTCTTCGGGTGTCATCGCGGTGGTGATGTAACCCATGTTGGAAATCGAGGGTTCGATGACGGCGGCATAACCGATGCCATAGATTCGGCCTTCGGCACGCGCTTGATCACGACGCTTGAGCAACTCGTCGAGACCGCCATCAGCGACTGCCAAGGCAATGCCTGCCTGGTAATTGCCGGAGTCGAGCAACGCACCGGCGGCCGCGCGATAAGGGAAGGCATCGGCCGGCACCAGGTTACGGCGAATCACGTCCAACGGATCGAGCTGCAACTGCACGGCGATGTGTTGCAGCAGCCGCTCCAAGGCGAAATACACCTGCGGGCCACCGAAACCACGGTTCAGGCCGGAAGGGGTTTTGTTGGTCAGCACCACGCGGTTGCGCACTTGCAAATTGCGGATCGCGTAGGCCCCCGTCAGGTTGCCGTGCATGCGGTAGAACGTTGCCGGTTCGGGCGCTCTCAGGTAGGCACCACAGTCGTCGATCTGGTCATAACGCAACGCGGTGATACGGCCATCGGCTTCTACCGCCGCTTCAATCTCGGTCACCCGATTGGTCGCAGAAGAAGCCCCTTGAAGATGTTCCAGACGGTCCTCGACCCACTTCACCGGTGCGCCGACTTTGCGTGACGCCAGGCCCATCATCACGACGTAAGGGAACACGCCTTGCTTGATGCCAAAGCTGCCGCCGGAATCTTTCGGTGTGCGCAAACGCAAGCGGTTGCCAGGCACATTCAGTGCCCGGGCCATGACCGTGTGCAACGCATAGGGACCCTGGAAATTGGCCAGCACGTCATAGATGCCAGTGGCGCGCTCGTACTGAGCCAGCACCACATAGCATTCAATGGGTGTGCAGGAACTGCGCGGAAACTTCACTTTGAGCGAGACCTTGTGCGGCGCCTGCTCGAACGCCTGTTCCGGCTCGCCATAGCGAAAGTGCCGTTCGTTGACCACGTTGCTGCCGACCGCTTCGTGCAGGATAGGCGCCTGTTCGGCGGTGGCCAGTTCAGGATCGATGATCGGCGACAGCCGCTCGTATTCAACGCGCACACCTTCGATGGCGTCCTCCGCCAGATAGCGGCTCTCAGCGATCACCACGGCCACCGGCTCTCCGACATAACGCACCTTGTCGACGGCGACGCACCAGTGCTCCATCGGCTGACGTACACCTACCGGGAAAGGCAGCGCCCAGCGTTTGACGTCTTCGCCGACCAGCACGCCGTGCACGCCTTTCATCAGCAGCGCTTTGGAGAAGTCCACCGAGGTGATCCGCGCATGAGCGTGGGGCGAACGTATGATCGCCGCATGCAGCGTACCCGGAGGAATGGCAGCGTCATCGGCATAGCAGCCGAGGCCGCGCAACAATGCGGCGTCTTCGACCCGGGCCTGGCGGGCGCCGATGTGGCCGGTCTGGCTTTCGGTAGCAGGTTGGAAACTAGTCATTTTTTCGCGGCTCTTGTTGTTTTGCAGCGCGATAGCGTTAGAGCCGAGTGTGTGAGAAAGGCGCAGGGAGCGCCTTGCCTGGGGAGATGGAGTTCTGCGCCAGGGTCTGAAAATTTGCCTTAGCGTCTGATTTTCAGGCCTGGGACCCGAAAGAACTGCCGGTCAGGGGGATGGGGAAGCGGAATGGCTCAGGAAAGCTTCGATTTCTGCATAGGGCATCGGTTTGGCAAAGTGAAAACCCTGAAGAACATCGCAGCGACTGCCCTTCAGGAAATCCACCTGGAACGCAGTTTCCACGCCTTCGGCGACCACCGTCAGGCTGAGGTGATGGGCCATGGAAATAATGCCTTGGGTGATTGCTGCATCGTGATGGTCGGTGGCGATTTCCTGGATAAACGAACGGTCAATCTTGATCTTGTCGATGGGCAAACGCTTGAGGTAGCTGAGGCTGGAAAAACCGGTGCCGAAATCATCCAGCGCAAGGCGCACCCCCAACGCCCTCAGCCGATGCAACGTCTCGATCGCCTGTTCAGCGTTATGCAACAGAAGTGACTCGGTGATCTCCAGCTCCAGCTGCTCACCACGCAGGCCATTTTTCTCCAAGGTGGCTTGGACACACTGGACAAAATGGCCACGCTGAAAATGCATCGGCGAAATATTCACCGCCATCGAGATGCCCGTGATGCCCTGCTCGCTTAGCTGGCGCAGCTGCGCGCAGGCCGTATCGAGCACCCAAAGGCTCAGCGGGATGATCTGACCACTGTCCTCTGCCACCGGCACAAAAACCGCGGGTGAGATAAATCCTTTTTCCGGATGCTCCCAGCGCAGTAACGCTTCGATCCCGACCACCCGTCCCGTGCGCGCGTCTATCTGCGGTTGATAATGCAGCTTGAACGACTGGGTTTCGATAGCCTTTTGCAGGTCATTGCGCAGGCTCGCATGCTCACAAACGCGCTGATTCAGATCGCTGGTGTACCACTGAAAGTTGTTGCGCCCGTGCTGCTTGGCCTTGTACATGGCCATGTCAGCCTGCTGGATCAGCTGCATCGGCTGCTCGATGTAGCCATCGCTCAGGGTGATGCCGACACTTGCACTCACATGCAGGTCAATACCCTGGATGCAGTAGGGTCTGGCAATGCTGGCCATCAAGCGCTCGGCCACCGGTACAACGTCCTCATCACGAAGCAGGTCCGGCAGCAGCACGATAAATTCATCACCGCCCATGCGCACGATGGTATCGCCGGGACGAACCTGCTGGGTCATGCGCTGCGCCACCTCGATCAGCACCTGATCGCCGAAGTAGTGCCCGATCGAATCGTTGATGGATTTGAATCCATCCAGATCGATGCACATTACCGCCAGACGACGCTTGCGCCGACGACTGATGTGACAATCCAGAATCAGCCGGTCTTCAAGCGAAACACGATTAAGCAAACCGGTCAGCCGGTCATGGCTGGCGTTGAAGCTCAGTTGGCGCTCGTAATGCTTCTGCTCGCTGATGTCCCGGGCTATGCCAAACACCCCGACGATCTCGCCGTTGACCATGATCGGCAGGTTAGAGATGTCCAGGGTCAGCAGTTTTTCACTCTCGTCGAATACCCGTGCCTCGAAACGTTGAGGTTCTCCGGCGCGGGCTGCGGAAAAATGCTGAGAGACCCGTTGCAGGTCTTCTTCGAGCACCAGATGGGAAAAGTGATGGCCAATGAAATCGGTTGCAGTCTGCGGTTTGAGCTTCAGGCCTGCTGGATTCACACTCTGGATGTTACCGGCCAAATCGAGGGCGAACACCGGGTTGGGGTTGTAGGTGAACAATGAGCGAAAACGTTGTTCGCTGGCCTCCAGACGCTGGCCGTCACGCTCATGGCGGATCGCAACGACTGCCAGTTGGGCTGCAAAGGCCAGTCGTTGAATCTGCGCCTCGTCCGGCGCATTGACGCGGTTCTGGTACAGGGCAAATGTACCCAACACGTTGCCTTGATGGGAGAGCAAAGGCACCGACCAGCAGGAACGCAGGTTATGCCCCAACGCCAGGCTGCGGAAACGCTCCCAGTTTGGGTCCCGGGCGATGTCTTCGGTGACCACCAGCTCGCGCCGGAACGCTGCGGTGCCGCAGGTGCCTTCCTGTGGACCAATGGCCATTCCATGAATCGCCTCGCTGTACTCGACCGGCAGGCCGGGCGCCGCGCCGCTCAGCAAGTGTCTACCCTCGGCATCAGTGAGCAGGATAGAGCAGAAGGTTTCGGGGGCTTGTGCGTCGAGCATCTGGCAAATGGCGCAGAGTATGTCGCCCAGATGATGGTCGGTCGCGATCATACCGAGAATGTCACGTTGCGACGCGGGGAATGTCTTGCGTTCAAAGCCAGGACGAGTATTCACGGTGGTTCCTGAAGACTCTCGAGGTTGTCCGGTCTTCAGAGAGCCTGAAATAGTGGGCGGCCGATCACTGTCCAGTGCGTCGGACGCGCACTCTATAGAGCACCGACCAACCAAAAAAAGGCTCAGATCCAACATAAAAAACAGGATCAGATTGCCGCCGTTTGGCTGATTTCACTTTTCTCGACTCGCGGAAAATCCTCAACCTGAGAACATCCTCCGGCCAAGTCGACAAGCCGGGACGACGCGTCGTGCGAGCAATCACGCCTGCGCCTCGCCAGGGAACACCGGCAGCCCGAACGTCAACGCAAGTTCCAAGGCCGGTTGCAAGGGGTATAACTATCAGAACAAAAGGCGGGTTACACACAGGCGTACCAAATCTGATCGGCGGCGCGGAGCGATGTGATGAGTTCCAGAGCATGGCGATGGGCTCGCAAGAGCCTTCTTGGCTGCATCGAGCTGGCCTTGCTGGTCGCTCCACTGTGCGCCAGCGCCATGTTCAGGTGTCAAGCCAGGGACGGAGCCATCAGCTACACCAGCCAAGCCATCGCCAACGCCCGCTGCACTCGCCTCAATGGCATGGCGGACGCCGGTGCCGGCGCCAAGGCAATGGCCCTGCCACGGCTTGTTCAGGACGACGACTCAGGCGCGGTGCGGATTCGGGTGTGGACCTTCATCCACAAGGGTATTCGTCAATATGTGAGCCGGCGCCCCGTCGGGATCTCCGCACGGGTCGATGTCCTTGAACTCTATTACATCAAGGGCTGCTATCTGTGCATGGCGCCGAAGGATTTCAAGGTCGCCTCACTGCGCCTCGACACCCGGTCCTATTTGCGGGAGATCGAAGCCGCTTCGGGTCAATTTGGTGTAGACAGGGCGCTGGTCCGCGCAGTGATCGGCGTTTCGCCCCAACGCCATTTCCGAAGCCGGCGCCTAGGGGCTGATGCAGTTGATGCCCGCCACCGCCGAGCGCTTCGCCGTGGACGACCCGTTCGACGCACGACAGAACATTCGTGGCGGCGTGCTCTACCTGGCCTGGCTGCTCAAGCACTTCAACGGCAACTCCGCAGCTTATCTATGGGCATGCGATGACTCGCACACAATGATTTGAACACAACCTACCCCTCCCACCTCCCGCGAAGTCTCTGTCCTCACGCAGAGAATCATTGCGCCCTGTCATAAATTGTCTCAGCTCAGTCCTGCATAATTGTTGTAATCATGGAGTCATACCGGTACTCCTAAAGCACCAGTTTCAGCAGGGAACGCAGCATGCATTCAAGATTCAGGGTCATCGAAACAACCAGGCTGGATGATGGCATCAAGCAGTACCGGGTTGTGGATCTCGTCGAGGGAGGCTCTGCTAGCAAGCACGGTGTGTTCAAGGCCAGGGTCGAGGCAGATGCTGTCTGTTCGCTCCTGAATGCCGAGCACCCGCGTCAGAGTGGTGTAGGTCGTGCGTCCATGAGCCTGTGATCCACTCGCTTCGGAACGCCAAGCGCCGGATAGTTTGTAGGACTGCTCATACCTACATCGCAGCCATGGATTTTCGCTCCGAAAGTACGTTTTGAAGGCGCTCCTGATTCAGTCGCTGACACTCATCCTCGACTTCCTCTCGGGCTTCATAGGTCGTCTTCAGACGCAGCTTCTCTTCGTTGTCGTAGATGTTGAAAATCCAAGACCAGCCCCCAACATCAGACATGTGACACGATCACGCCAGCTTATACCTTCGAGTGTGCCGATAGCAGGTTGATACTCACACCCAACCCACCCTGTATAAGAATGTGAATTTACCAAATCAAGAACTCTAGCTAGGTTCAAATTACCGATATTAGGCTCATGCCGTCCTGGGTAGCCGGCAATCTGTAAATGGTCGGATTTAGGAAGAAGGAGATCGAGGCAAGCAAGAGGATCCAACCGTTCCATCGCAGCATGATAAAGATCCAGAATCAGGCCTAGCCCTTCAAGTCTCTGCGTCCAGCTGACGGCCCCGCCAATGTTCGAATAAAATAACCGGGCACTGAAATTTGATTGATGGCTTCAATCACAACCTTTACGTCATGACGGGCAGCTTCCTCGATGGCCCAGCGCATGTTGTCGTCAAATTACCCCCCCGATACAGCGTAATTTTTCTGCTCAACCACTCCAGATAGCACATGAAGCAGTGGACTTCCTCCTTCGACGGCATATTCAATTCCCGGGTGAAAATCCTCACGAAAGTCCCGAGCCTTTCCGGACTGAGCAGCTAGCCCCTTACTACCAGGTCGTAGTGGCACTGTTGCCAATACCTGTTGAAGGCCTGTGCGACGCAAAGTCCCAGCTATTTCTGCTGCCGCCATGTCGCGAGGAACACTGAACTCAACGGCCTCAAAGCCAGCGTCCCGCGCGGCGCTAAATCGATCCTCGAAAGACCATTCGGTGAAGAGCAAGGTGAGGTTCGCTGCATATTTGATCATTCAATTAATCAAGCCATTGTGTTTGAGTTGCACCACGAAAAGCGGATTCAGCATCACTGAATCCGCACTCGTGCTTGGAGATTACGCTGTTACAGGAAAAGATTTTGGCTTGAGCAGAAAGTGCGCCAGTGCCGGAACCAGTACCAGCGCGCCCACCATGTTCCAGATGAACATGAACCCGAGCAAGATGCCCATGTCAGCTTGGAACTTGATAGGTGAGAGCACCCAGGTGAGGACGGCAATACCCAGCGTGATCCCGGTCATCACCACTACCTTCCCCGTGGAAAGCAGGGCTAGGTAGTAAGCATCCGACAGGCTTGAGCCGTTTCGCAAATTGGTGAGTGTTACGCTGAGGATGTACAACGCGTAGTCCACACCGATACCCACCCCCAACGCGATCACGGGCAACGTCGCGACCTTGACGCCGATGTTCAGTCCCACCATCAAGGCCTCACACAAAATGGAGGTCAGCATCAGCGGCAGTACCGTGCATACGACCGCACGCCAGGATCTGAACGTAATGAAGCAAAGCGCGATGACAGCCGCGTACACCATGAATAACATCTGCACGTTCGAACGCTTCACCACAATATTGGTGGCCGCTTCAATGCTGGCATTGCCCGCCGCATTCAGGAACTGGATCTGATCCGTATTATGAATCGCCGCGAACTGCTCGACGGTCTGAACCACACTGGTGAGCGTGTCCGCCTTGTGATCCTTTAGATAGACATACACCGTAAGTAGATCGCAATTCTGGTTGAACAGCTCTCTCGGCGCACGCGTGATGATTGCATTCAACAATCCCTGGTTACGGGGTATCTCGTACCAGGTCATGCTGCCTTCATTCATACCGGCCGCCGCTTGCCTGCTCAACGCCGCCAATGATGTCGTGGACACGACTCCCGGTAACTGCTGAAGCTGTGCTTCAAGCGCGTCAACTGACATCAGGGGTTGGTAATAAGCGCAGTAGTATTGGGGCGTTTTTACCATCACAACATACTTGTCGCTACTGGCGGAAAAGTTACTGACCATGAAGCAGTTATCGCTGTTGTATCGCGACTCAGGACGCAATTCCGGTGCTCCAGGATTCAGATCCCCGATCTTCACATGAAGACTGACCGCAAAACCTGCCACTCCTAAAATCACGACGACGATGATTGCACCACTCGCCCCTTTACGCTCGGTGAATCGATCCAGAAATGCCCAAAATGGATGGCGGGTGTGATGAGCATCGAGCTGCGAAAACTTGTCGTTCGCCGCTTCACGCAGTGCAGCCGCTTTGCTGACCCGGTGTACGACAACAAAATCGGTAACAGAATCAGGTTGGTGAAAATCAGCGCCAGAACACCAATCGTCGCGGCGACAGCTAGATCCTGAATGACTGGGATTTTGATGATCATCAACACGGCAAAACTTACGGCGTCCGCCACCAGTGCCATCAGCCCAGTCAAAAACAACCGGCGAAAGGTGAAACTGCGGCCACGAGCTTGTCGGCTCCGCGCCCAATGTCCTGCATGATGCCGTTCACTTTCTGGGCGCCATGACTCAATCCGATCGCAAACACCAGGAACGGGACGAGGATCGAGTATGGATCGAGATCAAAACCCAAGGTGGGCAATAATCCTAGTAACCAAACAACCGCAATGATCGAGCACAGCAACACCAACAATGTGCTGCGTAAGCGGTCATTCACGGAGCACTAGTCGCGGGGATTGAGCAACGCCTCCAAGCGCTGAAGGAACACTCCTACTCTATGCGGCACGTGCTGACGAGTGGGCAATAACGCGGTGATGAAGAGTTGTTCCGGGTCAACATCCTGCAATTCAACTAAGCAAAGGCTTCCAGCAGCCAGATCATCACGGATGTCCCAGTACGTGAGCATCGCCATCCCCAAGCCTTGCCTACTCGCCGTGCGCACCGCCTCGACACTGTTGGCCGAAAAAACGCCCTCTGCCCGCATGGAAACCGCTTCACCGTCACGCATGAACGGCCAGAAAGGCATCCCATGCAAAGCTATGCGGCGGTGGCTTAATAGTGCGTCCATCGTAGCGGGTATGCCGTGACGCTCCAGATACATCGGACTGGCGCACAGCACTCTAGGGTTCGGTGCGAGGGGGCGCGCGATTAAAGCCGAGTCTCGCGGGGTTGCGATGCGAACCGCGACATCGATCCCAAGACCGACAATATCCACAATGCTGTCTGATAATGTCAGATCAACCCGCAGCGCCGGGTGTTCTGCCAAGAGGGCGGGAATCAGCGGCATGATCACTGCCTGTCCGAACACTGTGGGGGCAGTTACTTTCAAGACTCCATTGGCAGCTCCGGCATTGGATTTCAAACTGACCCTCGCTCCCTCACTGGCTTCCAACAGCGTCGTTGCAAAGGGGAGAAATGTTTCGCCTTCGGCTGTCAGTGATACGGAGCGAGTTGTCCGATGAAACAGCCGAACACCTAGCTCACCCTCAAGCGATGCAAGCCTGCGAGATACTGTCATGGGGGCCAGGCCGAGTCGTCGAGCGGCTGCCGAAAGACTGCCGCTTTCGGCAATGGTGCTGAACACTTCCACATCTGGAATTTGCATCATTACATCCAATTTTGATAAAGCGGCTTATCGTTTTTGCTGGGTTCTCAGCGGTTCAAGCCAAGTTTATTGTCCTCTAAATCGCTATCCAACAGCATCTTGGAAAAAATGAGGGCAGCCCCATGATTGATTACAATCAACAGATTTTAACTCAGTATGATATTGGCCGCCTCAGATTGAGAAATCGTCTTGCAGTAGCCCCCATGACGCGTGTCAGTGCTACGGAGGCAGGCCTGGCTACCGCTGAGATGGCGCGTTACTACGCGCGATTCGCCAAAGGCGGATTCGGTCTGGTCATTACCGAAGGGCTATACACCGATCAGAGGTATGCTCAGGGTTACCCCTTTCAACCGGGGCTCAGCGATGTCGAGCAGGCCCAAGCCTGGCGTAGTGTGACCGATCTTGTTCATGCTCACCATGGCACGGTATTCGCTCAACTCATGCACGCTGGAGCGCTGACCCAGGGCAACCGATTTAAAACTGCTACCGCTGCACCCTCGTCCGTTCGACCGAAAGGAACGCAGATGAAGTTCTATTACGGTGAGGGGCAGTATCCGCTACCCCAAGCGATGAGTGATGAGGACATCGCCGATGCCATCGCCGGATTCGCACACGCGGCCGTGCTGGCAACTCGTGCCGCTGACTTCGACGGTGTTGAAATCCATGGGGCGAACGGCTATCTGCTTGATCAATTCCTGACCGACTACACCAATCAAAGAAACGACCGCTGGGGCGGTAATGTCGCAGGACGGATCGCTCTGATACTTGAGGTCATCAAGGCAGTCAGAGCCGCTATCGGCAAGATTGCGCCCATCGGTGTACGCATTTCCCAGAGCAAGGTGAATGACTACGAACACAAATGGCCTGAAGGCGAAGCAGCAGCCGAGGTCATCTTTGGCTCGCTCAACGACGCTGGCGTAGACTTCATCCATGTGACGGAGCTTGAGGCTTGGAAACCGGCGTTCGTAGATGGAAATGCAAGCCTGGTTGAGCTGGCCCGCCGGTATGCGCCGCAGGTGGCGATCATCGCCAATGGTGGCCTGGATGTATCGCAATGCGCTGAGCAGGTGTTACGAGATGGCGCCGATATGATCGCGCTGGGCAAGGCAGCTCTGGCCAACCCCGATCTTCCCCGCCGCCTGGCAACCCACGCCACGCTAGACGAATTCGACGCTTCGATCCTGGGGCCGATTGCGAATATCAAAGACAGTGAATTGACGTTAGCGTGACACCAACAGGAAAGCGTCGAGCGAACACTATAGATTTGCGTTTACGCTCAGAGCTGCCTAGGCCAACGACCGCTTCACGCCCTGAGGAAGTCAGCCAACCTAGATCGAGGTTCTTGAGGAGCGGTGAACCACCCCTCCTCAAGGCATCCCAGTAGGTGATTTCCTCTTAGGGCGTCCTTGTCTGCCAGCACCGGTACAGAATCCGAATCCAATTAGACGCGAGTGCGCGTACGGCAGCTTGGTAGGTACTCCCTTTGGCGCGTTGCTGCCGGTAGTACGCTCCGGCCCAAAAGGATTTGTTGATGGTCTGACCCACCCATTCACGAAGGCCTGACGAAGAAGCGTTGGACATTGTCAGCGCCAATGCACCCAGTTCTTCTTACGACTCCGTTCCGTCACAGGGGGCAATGCCGGAGTACTTTTGCAGCTTGTCCGCGCCATTGAAACGCTCATGTTGCTCTCCGAAGGCTGCGAGTATGCTACTGCGCGGGGGCTGAGATAGCAGTGGCTAGCTGGTTTAGATCATTGAAGCAGTTCTATTTAAAGAAACCGTTCGCATAGGAAGCCAGGCGAGAAGTCAGTTTCTCAAGGCTGTTCGGTCTATAAAGAACCTCGCTGTGACACCTGAGGCCGGCCTCTCCAGAGATCCGGAGGAGATCAGTCAACACAACAACGGCACCATGCCTCCAGCGAGGTGGCACCGAGCCCCCCAATATGGAGCTTCAGAGGATGTGTTGGCTGGTGGGTATATTGAGATCGTCGTGTAGCGTCAACTGAATGACCAGGCCTCCATCCAGTACGATTGTTTGCAAAGTCGAGATGGGACGGGGTTTTCGGTGGGGCTCTCCGACGTCTTCTCCAGCCAAATCCAGGCTGCAGAACTGCCGGAAGCAGATCGGCAGGTGGCGTTGAGTCTGATGGAAGAGTCGGAGCTCGAGTGGCATCCGTTATTGCCAGCAGCTAAAAAGGCTTATGTCTCTCGCGTCTGAGTACTTGGCGGATGTCTCGGCGCCTATAAGGGCTCAGCAGTAGACTCTGCATCCTCTTCCTCCTCACCAGACACACCCTCAATTCGAAGCGAGTTTCGAAGCCCGAATAGGCGGTGTTCACATCATCAAGCATGGCATTCACGAAGGGCAGTGCATCAGCTATGGTGGACTCCAGCAAGCGATGCATCGGCAACGAAATCCTGTGGAAACGATGCAGAGGATTCAGGCAGTGAGTGAAGATACTGTCTCTCGGGGCTTCTAAGCAGCTGGCGTGACGGGCAACATGATGGTTTACTGAGCAGTGCTTTGAGCGAGGCCGATGATCTCGGCAGTCGCTGAAACATATAAATACATACTCTACGGCGCTAATGCAGAGATCCTGTAGCTCGTACCCAAAGCAATGAAAGTTGTGTTGTTTCTGTTTATTGGATGTTCCACGCATTAGTCAGGCTAAAGCGTATGATTGGAAACCAATGCTCTTTGCCAGGAAGGTAAGCTCTGGTTTTCGCTTAACAGACTATCTTTTACTGTATGGGGTACACTACCCATGTTTGAGACTGACAATAATGCTCCATGTACGTTAGAGCCAGTTTGCGGCAAGCCTTCTGGAACTCAAAGTATCGAGCGCGCAGCCAATATCCTGCGCGAGATTGCTTCTTATAACGACCATGGAATTCGTCTCTCCGATCTTTCTACTATCTTGAAACTCGAACGTCCGACTATCCATCGAATACTCTCTTGCCTGGTGCGTGAGGGGTTGGTTATGCAGGATCCGGTCACACGGCATTATATGCTTGGTCACGGGCTTTTCGAGCTCGGCCTGACTGCTGCCACACAGTTCAAGCTTAAGACCTTGTGCCGCCCTTCAATGGCCCGCCTCGCAGAGGCAACTGGCGAGATGGCCTTCCTCACCATCAGAAGTAATCGCGATGCCATCTCTATCGAGCGCGTCGAAGGCACGCGGCCGGTTAACGCACCCGTCATCGAAATCGGCGTTCACCGGCCACTGGGAGTCGGTGCTGGAAGCCTGGCGCTAATGATGCTCCTGCCAGACGATGACATCTCCCGCCTCTGCGATTTGAATGCAAAGCGCCTCATCAAATACGGCGGCCTCTCTACACCGAAACTTTTGAAGATCATTCGCCAATCGCAAGACATCGGCTACGCGGTACATGACGGCAACCTGATCCCTGGCTTCAGCGGAGTGGGTACGGTGATCAATGATCAAAAAGGCACTCCCCTATGTGCCCTCAGTGTCACCCTGGTCTGCGACTCGATCTCGACAGCGAAACACCAGGAGATTATCTCACTGCTCCGGCAGGAATCTCGAGCAATCCAGAATCTGATCTACCAATCAGGTGGTTTGATGCATTAGGTTCCTCCCGATAGACAAAAAGGCCAGCTTTCCTAAGCTGGCCTTTCTCATGAATGACTTTCTGAGGCTACTGCGCGAACCGGGGCGGCACGGTATTCCAGAGGCACTGCTCACCTTCCAATGCACAGGCGGCCCGGAAGATGTCTTTCTCCTGGTTCACCTTTGCGACTATCTGCAGACCAACAGGTAGGCCTGCCGCCGTGAAGCCCACCGGAACCGATGCCGCCGGCTGACCTGTCACGTTGAATGGATAGGTGTAGTACTGCCAAGTGCAGAGACTTCGACCAACGAACTGCGGGGGAACGTCCACCCCGACATCACAAGCCGCAATAGGTACGGTCGGCGATAGCAGCAAATCAAAAGACTCGAACAGCGCGCTTACCTTTTCACGAAAGGCGTAACGTGCAAAGACGTTCTCATAATAAGAAGAGAAGGATTGTCCTTTGGCCGTCTCAAGTACTTCGCAAAGCGCGGGATCCAGCAGATCTCGCGAATCACGCATGGCCCCGCTCAATCGGGTGCTGATGCCCGCGTAGAACTCGGACAACCAAATATTGGCGGGATCAATACCAACACCCTCCTCCAACTGAATGACCTCACAACCCAACTTTTCCAGAATCCTCACAGCGTTTTCGGTGATCTGGAGGATCTCGGAATCAGGTTTCGCAAAGCCTAACGTCGGGCTCCAGGCTACACGCACTCCTTTAACGGGAAGCTCGCAGGCCGCTAGATAATCTGGGACATCGCTGCTCAACGAGAACGGATCACGCCGATCAAAGCCGGACAGCACCCTTAGCAGCAATGCGCTGTCACGCACTGTCCTGGCCAATGGGCCCACATGGGCCAAGGTCGGCGTCGCAGATGTTGGAAAGACTGGAACCCGGGCAAACTGAGCCTTGATACCGACCAAACCCGTGAACGACGCGGGTGTGCGAATCGAACCGCCGCCATCAGTGCCCAGAGCGAAGGGTGTCACACCGGCCGCTACGCTGGCAGCGGCCCCACAACTTGAGCCTCCCGGAGTCTTACCCAGGTTCCACGGATTGCGAGTGATTCCCGTCATGGGTGAATCGCCGACCGCCTTGCAGCCGAATTCGCTGGTGGTGGTCGTCCCGATGATGCAGGCACCTGCGGCCTTGATCCGCTCCACGGAAGGGGAATCCGAGGCTGCGATATTTTCAGCCATGACGCGAGACCCGAAAGTCTGCCGCACACCGCCGACCGAGATAAGATCTTTGACCGAGATAGGGAGGCCATGCAGCGCGCCGAGCTTTTCCCCGGCCATGACGGCTTTCTCGGCAGCCCGTGCGGCGCTCAAGGCAAGCTCGGGAGTTTGGGTCACAAATGCGTTCAACTGAGGCTCCAGTGACTGCATTCTATCGATGGCCGCCGTCACAACCTCAACGGGCGAAATCTCTTTGCTCGCGATAGCGTTAAGCAAATCCAGGGCCGAGCGAAATGGGTATGAAGTCATACTTTGATGGGCCTTTTTCAGAATCAAATCATTCCCAGAGCTCGATCCAGCACTGGTTGCGCTTTCGCGATGCATTCTTCAAACCGTTCCCTGATGTTGTTGTGATCGAGCTCCTTGCCAATGATCACCAGGCGAGTTTCGGCTACCCCTCCAGGCCAGGCATCGGCGTAGCTCAAAGGACTGAACACGTTTTGGACGCCTTGGAGCACCACTGGCCGCCCTACTCCGCTGAACCTGATCAATCCCTTGATGCGGTAGAGATTCGGCCCGTACTCCTCCGTCAACTGAAGGAGGCAGCTCATCAGTTCCTGGTAATCGACTTCGCGCGAGTCGCGCAGGCTTATGGCCGACACATCGGTATGGTGATGGCCCTTGTGAGGGTGGCAAGAATGACAATCTGCATCATGATGCTCGCACTCCTCCTCACCCCCGAGCCAGCCACTCAGATCGGCGTTCTTGGTCGCCGGGTCAAAGAACGACCCACGAAGCAACTGGTCTATGTCGATCTCACCGAAGGAGGTGAACTCCTTTGGCGCGAAGGGGTTCAGTTTTGAAACTGCGGCGAGGGCCTGGCCGAATTCATCATCGCTCACCAGGTCGCGCTTATTCAACACCACCTTGTCTGCCAGAGCGATTTGTCGCTCGGCCTCAGGACAGTCTCTCAGCTGCAGGGTAATGTGCTTGGCGTCTACAAGCGTAACGATTGCATCCAGCCGGTAGGTCAGGCTCAGTGACATGTCGGTGTAGAACGCCTGCGCCAAGGGCGCCGGGTTCGCGAGCCCCGTCGTTTCAATCACGATCCGGTCGAAATCGATCTTCGGCTCGAGCAGTCCGGATTTGCGCATGTACAACTTATACAGCGACTCGATTAAGTCGTCCTTGCTCGAACAGCAGATACATCCATTGCTCAGTTCGAGCATGTCATCCGAAGCACGGCTGATCAGATCGCCATCAATTCCGATCTCGCCGAACTCGTTGACGATGACCGCCACCCGCTCCTTATTGGGGTTAGACAAGATTCGGTTAACCAACGTCGTTTTCCCAGCGCCCAAAAACCCAGTGAGAAGAGTTATCGGGATTCGCTGATCCTGATCGATCGAATCATTCATATCATCACCTGACTTGATATAGGGCGATGAAGCTCATCGCCCTGATACTGGAAAGTTCAGTTACTCGTCGAGAACTGCCCAGGCGCGCACAGGGGAGCCGCTGCCGTTCTTGATCTTCAGCGGGGGGCCATAGAACATGAATTCCCCTTTGCCAACCAATTCTTCAAGGTTCACCAGCCACTCGTAGTGGGTGATCCCCCTGTCTCGGCAAACACGGTGGCTGGGGAAAAGGTTATGGGAAGGTTTGTCGGTTGACGGCCCTTCCACGCCGTGTAACTTCGAGCCGCGGTCGGCCAGCCAGTGGGTCGCCTCGGCGGTCAGGCCAGGGTTCGACCACACAACCTTGATGTCGGGGTAGTGCCGTTTGTGCAACCCAGTATTCAGCAGCACGATATGCCCGTCGACCTTCACACCCGTGGCATCCTCGGCTGCCTCCAGATCGGCAACATCGATGTCGCCCAGATCGGGGACGTGGGTCATGTCAAAGCAGACGGCTTTGCCCATAAACATGGACAGGGGCATCTCATCAACCGGAGCCCCGTTTGGACTGGTGTGGTAAAACGCATCGACGTGAGTCGCAATATGATCGAGTGTGCTGATGAAGGTGGTCGCGAACGTCATCGGATCACCTGGCACGCCCAGACCGAGTTCGAGAGATTTTTCGTGAGTGAGGTGAGGCGCTACGATTGGCCGCTGGAAAAGTTTGTGCGCCGGCATGTTATCAGAGAGCGTCAGGGTTAGATCGACAATGCGCTGAGTCATATGGCCTACTTTTTTTCGAGTTGATAGATTCGGCAGATATACAATTTCTCTGTTCCTGAACAAAGCCACCCTGTTGCCTGAGCAATTTCTTTTAACCCAAAACTTCCAACTCATCGCTAAAACTTGGCCACATTGAATTGATTTGGGCTGGCGCTTTTCCAGTGGGGAAACCTTAACGCTCGTACCTCTGCCCTACAACCACCGACCCTTACAAACAAGTCCACATCGTGGAACGCTTTTCATAACTGCTTCGCCAGCGTGCACCTTTACCAATCCACGCTCACTCAAAAGGGCTTGCCAGAGCCATCCTTATAAAAAACAGGCTACCTCTTTACAACACTACAAGGCCTGAAAAAGTGTTTTTTAATCACTTAAATGAGCGATGCCATGCGCCCCGGTCGGAGCGTCCATCATGTGGAATCCTTTATTGGGCACGCTATTGCAATGATTCATGCCATCGATAAAGCTTGATTCGGCTCCAAAAATTCCAGCAACCATGGAACGCATCCAGGTCGAACTGAAAATTTTTAGAGCGAATATTACAACGCTAACCAAATGGAACCTAACAATGAATAACAATTCGAACTGCGCCAAAGTGGTACTCATTACGGGGGCAGGAATTGGTATCGGTCGTGCCACGGCGGTCGCTTTCGCGGCACAAGGCTACCGCGTAATCGTCACTGACATACTTGAGGTAGAGGGTTGCGAAGTGGTTTCGCAAATCCGGGAGAGTGGCGGAGTCGCGGAGTACCACCCACTTAATGTTCGCGATACCGCCGCGTGCGATCGGCTGGTTTCGGATATCGAGAAAAAGTACGGCGCCATCGACACCATCGTCGCCAACGCAGGCATAGCCCACAAAGTCCCGCTCAACGACCTGACAGACGAAAAATGGGATCTGACTTTCGATGTCGATCTCAAAGGTGTTTTCCGAATCATCCGCGCCGCCGTTCCAGGCATGAAGAGCAATGGAGGGGGTTCCATCATCGCGGTTTCCTCGATCATGGGCGTCGCCTATGGCTGGGATGAGCATGCCCATTATTCCGCAGCTAAATCCGGCGTAGTCGGCCTGGTACGCGGCCTCGCGGTTGAACTGGGCCGGCATCGGATTCGCGTAAACGGCATTGCCCCAGGCTTCATCCGCACCGCCCAAGCCCTCTCCGAAGTGCACTCACTCGGCGCCACCGGCCTCGACAAAGTCGCAAGCTCTATTCCGTTGGGCCGCGTAGGTGAGCCGGAAGAAATGGCTGATGTGATCACGTTCATGGCCTCTCACAGTGCTCGGTATCTCACTGGTCAAACAATCACCGTCGACGGCGGATTGGTTGTTCAAAGCCACTAAAGTCATTGAATGCAGGTTGTGTTGGAGTTTCTTTCATGAGCAGATTGACCGGTAAGAAAGCATTGGTGACAGGTGGTGCACGTGGCATTGGCCAAGCCATCGCACTTGAGTTTGCGAAAGAAGGCGCTGACGTCGCTATCCTGGATCTTCGGGCGGCCGACGCTGAAGCCACTGCGGCGCAGGTTTGCGCCCTGGGCGTGAGGGGCTATGCCGTCACTGCGGATGTTGGCGAAGAGCAGCAGGTTCAAGCAGCAGTCGAGAAGGTCATCGCCGAATTTGGCCAGATCGACATTCTCGTCAACAACGCTGGCATCGAGTCAGCCTCATTCATCGTCGACATGCCTACCGCCATGTGGGACAAGATGATGCTGATCAACCTTCGCAGCGTCTTCCTGTGCTCCCGTGCAGTGCTGCCTGCGATGATCGAACGCAAGAGTGGCCGCATCATCAATGTTGCCTCGCAACTGGCCCACAAAGGGGCAAAAGAGCTTGCACACTACGCCGCCGCCAAATCGGGCGTAATCGGATTTACACGCTCGCTGGCGTACGAGGTCGGTGACAAGGGCATCACGGTCAATGCTATTTGCCCGGGCCCGACCAATACCGAACTGTTCCGTAGTCTCCCGGCAACTTTCCGGGAGGCAAAAATCGCCGAACTACCGATTGGGCGCGTGGCGGAAGTTTCCGAAATTGCCCCCTGCGCGGTTTTGTTAGCGTCCGATGAAGGTTCTTACTTCCTGGGTGCGACCATGAATCCTAATGGTGGAGACTATATGATTTAATCGATGATACCTCATCGACTATTGATCCATCTCGCAACACAGCCTAACAACAATAATGCTAGTCACTAGCGTGTGGCCGTTAGAGCCCGCCTGCTTTAATGACTTTTTCTTTCTGCCCTAATTTAAACGCGCAGAGGTTAAACAAAATGGCTAACCAAGCAAAACCCTTGGTATCAAGTACATTTAAACTTGAGCCCATTCTTCCCAGTGACGTAAAGCGTGCCACCACTGTCGCGTTCTTCGCATGGGTATTCGCTGTTTATGACTTCATTCTATTCGGTACGCTACTGCCCGAGATCGGAGCTCATTATAACTGGGACATTACTCAACAAGCAGAAATCGCAACGTTGATCGCTGCAGGAACTGCCGTAGTTGCATTCGCCATCGGGCCGATCCTTGACCGTGGAGGAAGGAAAAGCGGTTTGCTGTTTACGGTGGCGGGCGCGGCAGTTTGCTCAGCTTTAACTGCTTTAGGTGGTTCGCTCGGCAAATGGCCCTTGGTGTTGATACGCTCCTTGTCAGGCCTTGGGTATGCAGAAGAAACAGTCAACGCGACCTACCTCAATGAGCTTTACTCAGCGGCCAATGATCCTCGGCTAAATAAGCGTAAAGGGTTTATCTACAGCTTGGTACAAGGCGGCTGGCCAATCGGCGCCTTGATGGCAGCGGGCTTGACTGCGCTGCTGCTACCGATTATCGGCTGGCAGGGCTGCTTTATCTTCGCTGCGTTTCCAGCAATCCTGATTTTCTTCATGACCCGCAGGCTGAAGGAGAGCCCTCAGTTTCTGCTGCACAAACACGTTAAAAACCTCCGCGAATCAGGTCAGGATAGCGAAGCACGTAAAATCGCAAAGCAACATGGTCTGGACTACGAGCAGCACGCTCGTGCCGGCATTCGCGAGGCTTTCCGTGGTGCATCGTTGAGACCCACCCTGGTGCTCGGCGGCGGTTTTTTACTGAACTGGGCAGCCATTCAGGTATTCGGCGTGCTCGGTACTACAGTCCTCACCGAGGTTCATAAAGTATCGTTCGAGAACTCGTTGATTATTCTCGTTCTATCGAACGTGGTTGGCTATATCGGGTATCTGACCCATGGTTTCATCGGAGACAAGATCGGCCGTCGTAACACGCTTGCGTTGGGTTGGATGTTAGGTGGTATGGCCTTCACCGCAATGCTTTACGGCCCTAGCGACTTGCCAGTGGTGGTAGGACTGTACAGTTTGGGTCTGTTCTTCTTGAACGGGCCGTATGCAGCTGCACTCTTCTTCATTGGTGAGAGCTATCCCACCGCGATTCGTGGTACCGGGAGCGCTATTGTCCATGCAATGGGGCCGATCGGCGCCATTCTAGCCGGCTTGGGCTTTTCCGCTGTGCTGAGCGACGGAGGCGATTGGCAACATGCAGCACTCCTGTTCGGTGCTCTCCCCTGCTTCATCTCCGGGGTTCTCATCTTCGCTGCGCGTCATGTAAACCCGGACGAAGAATCTTTCATCGAACCCGTTTCCGATGTGCAGCTAGCGCCAGCAAGCTAACAAAGCCAGCCTGGAATTGCTGAAGGCTCCAGCGCTTTTCTATGCAAATGAAACAACTTATTCATCTTGTGGAAAACGCTGGGGCCTCAAAAAACCTTTGGCAAGACGAAATTTCCTTCTAGCCATTAGGACTTAAACGCAGAACAACACTGAACCGGAAAGGCTGAGACCAATGATCTCACCTCCGATAATTTTGAGCGTCTCAGTTTCTTCGTGCCGCGACCGAAGCCCAACGCGAATCAGGGTGCTGTCCCTGGACTCACCATAATAATTTCGACCAACTCAACGGAGTACGTATGGCCAAGATGAGAGCAATTGATGCAGCTGTTCTGGTAATGCGCCGTGAAGGCGTAAATACCGCTTTTGGCATCCCTGGAGCTGCCATTAACCCCCTGTACTCCGCCCTGAAAAAAATCGGCGGCATTGATCACGTCCTTGCTCGTCACGTCGAAGGCGCCTCGCACATGGCCGAGGGCTATACCCGTACCAAGGCTGGCAACATCGGTGTGTGCATCGGCACCTCCGGCCCTGCCGGCACCGACATGGTCACTGGCCTCTACAGTGCCTCGGCTGACTCGATCCCGATCCTCTGCATCACCGGCCAAGCGCCGCGCGCTCGTATGCACAAGGAAGACTTCCAGGCGGTCGACATCACCAGCATCGTCAAGCCAGTGACCAAGTGGGCTACCACCGTCATGGAGCCGGGCCAGGTACCGTACGCGTTCCAAAAAGCCTTCTACGAAATGCGTTCCGGCCGACCAGGGCCGGTGCTGATCGATCTGCCGTTCGACGTGCAGATGGCTGAAATCGAATTCGATATCGAGGCCTACCAACCGCTGCCCGTGCACAAGCCGGCAGCCAACCGCATCCAGATCGAGAAGGCCTTGGCAATGCTCGACGCAGCTGAGCGTCCTCTGCTGGTCGCTGGTGGCGGGATCATCAATGCTGATGCCTGCGACAAACTGGTCGAATTCGCCGAACTGACGGGTATTCCGGTGATCCCTACCTTGATGGGCTGGGGCATTATCCCTGACGACCATCCGCAAATGGTCGGCATGGTCGGCCTGCAGACGTCGCACCGATATGGCAACGCCACTCTACTGAAATCCGATGTGGTGCTGGGCATCGGCAACCGCTGGGCGAACCGTCACACCGGCTCTGTTGATGTCTATACCGAAGGCCGGCGCTTTATCCATGTCGACATCGAAGGCACCCAGATCGGTCGCGTCTTCACCCCAGACCTGGGCATTGTTTCCGACGCCGGTTGCGCCCTGGACGTTTTCCTTGAAGTGGCTCGCGAGTGGCAAGCCGCCGGCAAGCTGAAAAACCGCAGCGCCTGGCTGCAAGACTGCCAGCAGCGCAAGGCCAGCCTGCAGCGCAAGACCCACTTCGACAATGTGCCGGTCAAGCCGCAGCGCGTGTACGAAGAAATGAACCGAGTGTTCGGCAAAGACACTTGCTACGTCAGCACGATCGGACTTTCGCAAATCGCAGGTGCCCAGTTTCTGCACGTCTACAAGCCTCGCCATTGGATCAACTGTGGCCAGGCCGGCCCGCTGGGCTGGACAATTCCAGCAGCATTAGGCGTGGTTAAGGCCGACCCGTCCCGCCAAGTCGTGGCCCTGTCGGGTGACTACGACTTCCAGTTCATGATCGAGGAGCTGGCGGTGGGCGCGCAGTTCAACCTGCCATACGTGCATGTGCTGGTGAACAACTCCTACCTGGGCTTGATCCGCCAGGCGCAGCGTGGTTTCGAAATGGACTACTGCGTGCAACTGGCGTTCGAGAATATGAACGCCCCAGAGATCAATGGTTATGGCGTTGATCACGTAGCAGTGGTGGAAGGTCTTGGCTGCAAAGCCATCCGCGTCTTTGAACCATTCGAGATAGCGCCCGCTTTGCGCGAGGCTCAGAAAATGGCAGCTGAACTGAGAGTCCCAGTGGTCGTTGAGGTAATTCTTGAGCGTGTTACCAACATTTCAATGGGAACCGAAATTAACGCAGTGAATGAGTTTGAAGAATTGGCGCTTGTTGGCAGCGACGCCCCTACTTCAATCCGTCCGCTGAACTGACGCTGATTCATTCAGAAAAGGAGATGCCTATGCCACGCCTGGCAGCTAACTTGTCCATGCTGTTCACCGAACGTGACTTCCTCGCCCGTTTCAAGGCTGCTGCCGACGCCGGTTTCAGCGGGGTTGAATACCTCTTCCCTTACGACTTCAGCGCGGCTGAAATCAAGCAACAGCTCGACGACAACAGCCTGACTCAGGTGCTGTTCAACCTGCCGGCCGGTGATTGGGCCAAGGGCGAACGCGGTATCGCCTGCCACCCTGACCGTGTCGAGGAGTTTCGTTCCGGCGTCGACAAAGCCATCGAATACGCCAAGGTGCTGGGTAACACCCAGGTCAACTGCCTCGCCGGCATCCGGCAACAGGATCAGGACTGCGCCACGGTGCGCAAGATCTTCGTCGACAACCTCAAGTATGCCGTCGACAAGCTGCAGGCCGCCGGGGTTCGCTTGATTATGGAAATGATCAACACCCGCGACATCCCGGGCTTTTACCTCAACACCACCAAGCAAGCCCTGGGGATCCAGGCAGAGGTCGGTAGCGACAACTTGTTCCTACAGTACGACATCTACCACATGCAGATCATGGAGGGTGACCTGGCCCACACAATGGAATGCAACCTGGCCAAGATCAATCACGTCCAACTTGCTGACAACCCCGGCCGCAACGAACCGGGTACCGGTGAGATCAACTACCGCTTTCTTCTCGAGCATCTGGATCGAATCGGTTACCAAGGCTGGATCGGCTGCGAGTACAAGCCACTCACCACCACTGAAGCCGGCCTGGGCTGGCTGAAGAACCACAACGCATTCTAAATGGCCGGCGCCAGGGCATGATGCTGCGGCGCCGAAGCTGAACATCGAAAAGAGGAAAACTTTAATGGCTAAAATCGGTTTTATCGGCACTGGCATCATGGGCCACCCAATGGCCCATAACCTGCAGAAAGCAGGACACAGTCTGTTCCTGTCCACCCACTTCGACCCAGCCCCCACTGACCTAATCGACGCTGGCGCCATAGCCCTGGCCACTCCGAAGGAAGTGGCCCAGGAAGCCGAATTCATTATCGTCATGGTGCCGGATACCCCACAAGTCGACAGCGTCCTGTTTGGTGACAACGGTGTGGCCCACGGCGTCGGCCCAAACAAGGTGGTAATCGACATGAGCTCAATCTCGCCGACCGCCACCAAAAATTTTGCCGAGAAAATCAAGGTTACCGGCGCCACCTACCTGGATGCCCCGGTGTCCGGTGGTGAAGTCGGTGCCAAGGCTGCGACGCTGAGCATCATGGTCGGTGGCTGCCCGAAAGCCTTCGAGCGCACCCTGCCACTGTTCCAGGCCATGGGAAAGAACATTACACACGTTGGTGACAACGGCGACGGCCAGACGGCCAAAGTGGCCAACCAGATTATCGTTGCTCTGAACATCCAGGCTGTCGGCGAAGCCCTGCTGTTCGCCGCTAAAAACGGCGCTGATCCGGCCAAGGTGCGTGAAGCGCTCATGGGTGGCTTCGCCTCTTCGAAGATTCTTGAAGTGCACGGCGAGCGCATGATCAAGGGCACCTTCGATCCGGGCTTTCGCATCAATCTGCACCAGAAAGACCTGAACCTGGCCCTGCAGGGCGCCAAGGAGCTGGGCATCAACCTGCCCAACACCGCCAACGCCCAGCAAGTGTTCAGCACTTGCGTCGCCTTGGGTGGCGGCAACTGGGATCATTCAGCGCTGATCAAAGGCCTGGAACACATGGCTAACTTCTCGATCCGGGACGAAAAGTAAGACCCTTGTTGCCGATCGTCCACGATTACGTATGAAGCGACGATAGCCATTGATAACACCGCCCCTTGGCTTGAATAGAGGCAGGCCAAGGGGCGTTCTCCATACTACCGAACTATCAGAAGGTTGCTGTAAATATAACCCGATTCTATGTTGGTCTCTGCGGAGTGATATATGGCAGGTTCTAGATCAATCAAGCATGGAAAAATCCAGGTCGCCGACCAAGTAGTTGAGCGCATCGAACGATTGATCGTCGACGGAGTGTTGAAGGCAGGTCAGGCACTCCCGTCAGAGCGGCGTTTAGTAGAGAAACTCGGGTGTTCGCGCTCCGCGCTTCGCGAGGGGCTGAGGGTTCTCCGCGGGCGCGGCATCGTCGATACTGAACATGGGCGCGGTTCGTATGTCGCGGACATGAGCAGAGCCGATAACTCGACTCCCTTGATGCACCTGTTCAATTCCCAACCACGCACATTGTTCGACCTGCTGGAGGTGCGAGCATTGTTAGAGGGCGAATCGGCTCGTTTGGCTGCGTTGCGCGCCACAGACGTCGACCGCTTGCTAATCAAGCGGCGATTCGAAGAGATGGTTGCAGCCCACGAAGACTCGCAAATGCATGATCCTCGAGAGCACGCACGGCTCGACCATACCTTTCACAGGGCAATCAGTGAGGCGTCCCACAATCCGGTGTTGGTGCATACCCTCCAGTTTCTCAGCGACTTGACGCTGAGTACTGTGTTCGCATCGGTCAACAATCTTTACTGTCGACCCGCACAGAAGCGACAAATCGACCGACAACACACGCGTCTCTACCACGCAGTCATGGAGCAGTTGCCGGAGCAAGCTCAGCGAGCTGCTCGCGAGCACATTCACGGTGTGCGTGACAGTCTCCGGGAAATTGAGCAAGAAGAGTCGCGACTCGTTCGCGCCACCATGCGCCTAGAAGGTTGGAATTGAAGCGTTAGGCGGCTACGTGAGCTTTCACTTGGACGAAGGAATGCCAGTACGCGGACGCCCTGCTCTACCGCATGTATCAAGTAAACATTCGTTTTTAAAACTGAGCTAAGGCTCCGCTCAACTCGTAAAACTTAAATGCACTCCGGCAACTGGTACGACCAGCTCACAACTCCAGACAGTATTCTCCACTTTGTACAACCGGAAACCCCAGCGCTCCCATGCTCCCGAGTCAACAACGTAAAAAAGTGGTCAGACCAGCTTATTCACATGTCGACTCGAGCCGTTGAAGCGAACAACTTAGCGTTGTCTCCGGCCTCGCGAATTAACCCGGTTCGCTGATTTCCCACCGCGCATCAAGGCCGGCTCTAATAACAAAAGAACTGAAATGTGAGCCATATGAATATTCTCTACGACGAGCGCGTCGATGGTGAATTGCCCAGAATCGACAAGGCATTTCTGCTTTCCCAGTTGCGCGCGGCTCTGCCCGACCTGGAGATCTTGCATAGCCAGGAAGAGCTAAGTCCCTACGAATGCGACGGCCTCTCTGCCTACCGCGTCGTGCCATTACTCGTGGTTCTACCCAACCGCATTGAACAAGTTCAGACAATACTCAAGCTTAGCCATAATCACCAAGTTCCAGTGGTTGCTCGCGGCGCTGGTACGGGCCTATCAGGCGGCGCTTTGCCCCTTGAGCAAGGGATCCTTCTGATAATGGCACGGTTCAACGGGATCATCGAAGTGAACCCCGAAGGCCGTTTTGCGAGGGTTCAGCCGGGTGTTCGCAATTTAGCGATCTCCCAGGCGGCAGCACCCTATGGCATGTATTACGCGCCCGATCCCTCCTCCCAAATCGCCTGCTCTATCGGTGGCAATGTCGCTGAAAATGCTGGTGGTGTGCACTGCTTGAAGTACGGTTTGACCGTACATAACCTGCTCAAAGTCGAGATTCTCACCGCTGAGGGTGAGCATATGACCTTGGGTAGCGATGCCCTCGACTCCCCCGGGTTCGACTTACTGGCGCTTTTCACTGGGTCGGAAGGCATGCTTGGCATCATCACCGAGGTGACAGTCAAGCTCCTGCCGAAGCCCCAAGTTGCACGCGTATTATTGGCCAGTTTCGATTCGGTGTTGAAGGCAGGCCAAGCAGTCGGAGACATCATCGCGGCCGGCATCATCCCGGGTGGCCTGGAGATGATGGACAACCTGTCGATCCGCGCTACCGAAGACTTCATCCATGCTGGTTACCCTGTGGATGCCGCTGCCATTCTCCTATGTGAACTCGATGGGGTTGAAGCCGACGTTCAGGACGATTGTGATCGAGTGGAGGAAGTACTCAAGCTTGCGGGCGCCACTGAAGTGCGTGTGGCCTGCGACGAAGCTGAGCGCGCCAAGTTCTGGGCTGGACGCAAAAACGCGTTTCCGGCGGTAGGCCGAATTTCTCCGGACTACTACTGCATGGACGGCACCATCCCACGCCGAGAGCTGCCTGGGGTGCTCAAGGGGATCGAAAAGCTTTCTGCCGAATACGGTCTGCGCGTGGCAAATGTATTCCATGCAGGTGACGGCAACATGCACCCACTAATCCTCTTCGATGCAAATCAACCCGGCGAACTGGAGCGCGCGGAAGCATTGGGCGGCAAGATCCTTGAACTATGCGTGGCAGTCGGCGGAAGTATCACCGGCGAGCACGGTGTAGGGCGCGAAAAGATCAACCAGATGTGTGCTCAGTTCAACAGCGATGAGTTGAAGCTTTTTCATGCGGTGAAGAAAGCCTTTGATCTACACGGCATGCTAAATCCGGGTAAGAACATACCGACGTTGCAACGCTGCGCGGAGTTCGGATCCATGCACATACATCACGGCAAGCTGCCTTTCCCGGAACTGGAGCGCTTCTGATGCGAAACGATCATGACAACAGTGCCGCATTGCTGGAACAGGTTAATTACGCGCTCAACGAACGTATTCCATTGCGAATCCAGGGCGGCAACAGCAAGGCCATGTTGGGTCGCCGCGTAGCGGGAGAGGTGCTGGACACCCGTAACCACCGAGGAATCGTCAGCTACGACCCGACTGAACTGGTGTTGACTGCACGTGCAGGGACACCACTGGCAGAAATCGAAGCAACGCTCGAAGCCTCCGGGCAAATGCTCCCCTTCGAACCGCCACATTTAGGCCCGGACGCCACCCTGGGAGGCATGGTCGCCACCGGTTTGTCCGGGCCAAGGCGACCATGGGCAGGCTCCGTGCGTGACTACGTGTTAGGTACCCGCGTGATTACGGGGCACGGCAAACTTCTGCGCTTTGGTGGTGAGGTTATGAAAAACGTCGCCGGCTACGACCTGTCACGCTTGATGGCGGGAAGCTTTGGTTGTCTGGGGCTTCTCACAGAGATATCTCTCAAAGTACTGCCAAAACCTCGTCAGTGCATCAGCCTGTATTTGGAGATGGATACTCATCAAGCCCTCAGTGAACTCGCAGAATGGGGTCAACAACCCATCCCCATAAGCGCGGCCTGCCATGACGGTAGCCTCCTCCACTTGCGCCTGGAAGGAGGTGAGGGGTCGGTGCAATCCGCTTACCAGCGCCTCGGGGGGGAAGCGCTCGACAGTCGCTACTGGAAAGAGCTGCGTGAGCAGCGACTGGCCTTCTTTGCTACCCCAGAGCCACTGTGGCGACTGTCGCTCCCGATCAATACAACCCTGGTCGATCTACCAGGCAAGCAGCTGGTGGACTGGGGCGGTGCTCAACGCTGGCTAAAGTCCGATGCACCGGCCGACGTGATTCGTGAGGCTGCCGCCCTTGTGGGTGGCCACGCGACGCTCCAGGGCGTGGATGAGTCCCCTTTTCCCCCATTAACAGCGCCACTCCTGCGCTACCACCAGAACCTCAAGAAGCAGCTCGATCCCCAGAGCATTTTCAACCCCGGCCGTATGTACGCGGAAGTCTGAGAGCGAGTTATGCAAACCAACCTGAGCGAACAAGCAAAACTTCATCCGCGCGCAGAGGAGGCTGAGCGTATTCTGCGCTCCTGCGTACATTGCGGATTCTGCACCGCTACTTGCCCCACCTATCAGTTACTGGGCGATGAGTTGGACGGGCCCCGTGGGCGAATCTACCTGATCAAACAGGTACTCGAAGGTCAGGAGGTAACCGCCAAGACCCAATTGCATCTAGACCGCTGCTTGTCCTGTCGCAACTGCGAAACTACCTGCCCCTCCGGCGTGGAGTATCACAGCTTGCTTGATATTGGTCGCTCAGTTGTCGAAGAGCAGGTACCACGCCCTTTCGGTGAGCGCGTGCTGCGCGAAGGTCTGCGAGCGGTCATACCACGACCTGCAGTGTTCAAGGCTCTTACTATGGCCGGAAACGTGTTTCGTCCGCTGCTGCCAGAAACCCTGAAAGCCAAGCTGCCACGTTACCCGCATCCAGCCAAGCCACGCCCGGAGGTGCGCCACTCACGTCGGGTGCTGATGCTCGAAGGTTGTGTGCAACCCACTCTCTCGCCTAATACCAATGCAGCGGCCGCACGTGTGTTGGATCGATTGGGTATCTCTGTTGTATCCGCGCGGGAGGCCGGCTGTTGTGGCGCCGTCGACTACCATCTCAACGCGCAGGAAAAAGGGCTGGAACGAGCGAAGCGCAACATTGATGCATGGTGGCCGGCCATTGAGGCAGGTGCAGAGGCCATCGTCCAGACGGCCAGCGGATGCGGAGCCTTCGTGCATGATTATGGTCACCTGCTCAAAAACGATCCTGCCTATTCCGAGAAGGCCGAACGTGTCAGCGAATTGGCAAAAGATCTGGCGGAAGTTATTCGGGCTGAACCGATAGAGAAACTGGGTATCCACGCTGAGCGGCGCCTGGCATTCCACTGCCCTTGCACTTTACAGCACGCCCAAAAGCTTGGCGGGGCTGTTGAAGGAGTGCTCGGCCGCCTTGGGTTCAGCCTCACCAACGTCCCAGACAGTCATCTCTGCTGTGGTTCGGCCGGTACTTACTCCATTACTCAACCCGAGCTATCTCGGCAACTACGCGACAACAAACTCAATGCGTTGGAGAGCGGGAACCCCGAGGTAATCGTTACTGCCAACATCGGCTGCCAGACCCATCTGGACGGTGCCGGGCGTACACCCGTTCGGCACTGGATCGAGCTAGTGGAAGAAGCACTCAGCTAGGAGAAAAACATGCAATGCAAAGCCGTACTCGATAGCTCAGAAGTGACCCGCATTCTGGCCGGTGCCCGTGACGAGGCACAACGCAACAATTGGGCTGTAACCATAGCGGTAGTGGACGATGGTGGACACCTCCTGGCGCTGGAACGACTCGATAGCTGCGCCCCCATCGGCGCCTACATCGCCACTGAGAAAGCCCGCAGCGCTGCCCTTGGCCGACGCGATACCAAGGGTTACGAGGATATGGTCAACAAAGGACGTACCGCTTTTGTCAGCGCCCCTCTGGTGACCTCGCTAGAGGGAGGAATTCCGGTGTTGATTGACGGGCAAGTCGTTGCCGCCGTAGGTGTATCTGGCGTTAAGGCGGAACAGGACGCCCAAGTAGCAGCTGCCGGCATTGCCGCGCTCTGAGTACAAATAGAGCAAGGCCCCTCCATGGGGCCTATTGAACAGGAGTAGAGAAGTTGACTAAGCGTGTGCCTTGCCACCATCTGCAAGTGGCAGAAAATCTCAAACTCTTCATTGATGACGAGATGCTGCCCGGCACTGATATTTCATCCGAGCACTTCTGGAAGGGTTTCGATGCCCTGGTGCATGAGCTGGCTCCACGAAATCGTGCCTTGCTGACCGAGAGGGAACGTCTTCAGGCTGAGCTTGATGCCTGGCATTGCGCTCATAGGGGCCCAGTCAAGGACATGATCGCCTACCAGAAATTCCTCAATTCCATCGGCTACTTGTTGACGCAACCCGATGATTTGATCATCGGCACTGACAACGTCGACTTCGAAATCACATCGCAAGCCGGACCTCAATTAGTAGTGCCTGTGATGAATGCACGCTACGCGCTAAATGCAGTGAATGCTCGGTGGGGATCGCTGTATGACGCGCTATATGGGACAGATGCGATCAGTGAGGATAGTGGAGCTGCCAAGCAGTCCGAATACAACCCGGTGCGTGGCGCGAAGGTGATTGCTTTTGCCCGTGCTTTCCTCGATCAGGCATTCCCCTTGGAGGGCGCATCCCACTCCAACGCTGTCGCCTATCAGGTCGAAGCAGGGGAATTGCGGGTTGGCCTCAAAGAAGGTGGCTTTACCCGTTTGACCCAGCCTGAAAAATTTATTGGCTATCAGGGACGAAGCGACACCCCTACAGCCATTCTGCTGAAAAACCATGACCTTCACATCGAGATTCAGATAGACCCAGACAGCATGATCGGCCAAACCGATGAGGCAGGCGTCAAGGATCTCCTGATGGAGGCAGCTTTGACAACAATCATGGACTGTGAAGACTCGGTCGCGGCTGTCGACGCCGATGACAAAGTCTCGGCTTACCGTAACTGGCTCGGTCTGATGAAAGGCGACTTGGTGGAAAGCTTGGTCAAGGGTGGCAAGACCGTCACTCGAACATTGAACCCCGACCGCATCTACCATAACCGTAACGGCGGTGAAATCACCCTACCTGGACGCTCCCTGCTGTTCATACGAAATGTCGGACATTTAATGAGTAACCCGGCGATTCTTGACCAAAACGGTCAGGAGATCCCTGAAGGCATCTTGGATGCAGTGGTCACCAGCTTGGCAGCATTGCACGACCTCCGCCGAAAAGGCAACTCTCATACTGGCAGCGTCTACATCGTCAAACCGAAAATGCATGGCCCCGCAGAGGTCGCTTTCGCCGACGAACTATTCGGTAGAGTGGAAGACTTGATCGGGATGCCACGCTTTACCCTGAAGATGGGGATCATGGACGAAGAGCGGCGCACAAGTGTCAACCTCAAAGCTTGTATCGCTGCTACAGCCAATCGAGTGGCCTTCATCAATACTGGCTTCCTGGATCGCACTGGCGACGAAATGCACTCGACCATGGAGGCCGGGGCCATGTTGCGAAAGGGTAGTATGAAGTCAACCGCCTGGATCCAAGCCTACGAGCGCAACAACGTACTGGTGGGTCTCGCGTGTGGTCTACGCGGCCGTGCGCAGATCGGCAAAGGCATGTGGGCCATGCCCGATCTTATGTCGGCCATGCTCGAACAAAAGATCATCCACCCCAAGGCCGGGGCCAACACGGCCTGGGTACCCTCGCCAACCGCAGCCACTTTGCATGCCTTGCATTACCACCAAGTAGACGTTCGTCAAGTGCAACGCGAGTTTGAGAAAGTAGATTTGAACAGCGAGCGCGCCCGCCTGTTGCATGACCTGCTCAGCGTGCCGGTTAGCAGTACTCGAGACTGGAGCCGCGATGATATTCAAGCGGAGCTGGACAATAACTGCCAAGGCATCCTCGGCTATGTAGTGCGCTGGGTCGAACAAGGGGTCGGCTGCTCTAAGGTACCGGACATCCATAACGTTGGGCTTATGGAGGATCGCGCCACTTTGCGTATCTCGGCGCAGCACATTGCCAACTGGATGCACCACGGTGTGATCAGCGAGGAGCAAGTGCGCGAAAGCCTTAAACGCATGGCACACGTCGTCGATAGGCAAAATGCTCAAGATACTACCTATCGCCCTATGGCCCCGGCCTTCGAGTGCTCCCATGCCTTCCGCGCCGCCTGTGACCTCGTACTCGAGGGGCGCGAACAGCCGAGCGGATACACCGAGCCGTTGTTGCATGCCTGGCGTCTGCGCTTCAAGCGGGAGCGCTGACCTTCACCCTTGAATCGCGAGACCGGAATCGCCTGACCGATTGCGAAATTACATGGCCAGGAGCCTATGCCTAAAGGAGATACGAGATATTTACGATACTCGCGCTCATCCAACTTTCAAAAAGTGAGATTTCACAAGAGACATAAACATGACGTGAGACAGCGATGCCAGTGAAGTTCTAAATCCAGCCAGAAATGCCTTCGCAGGAGATAACCATGGAACATGCATATCCACAAGATGGTGGCCCGGCCGTGTCCGTTGACCAGGTTGGTGACACGATTAGCAATCCGATTCTCGAAAACCCACAGTTTCGTACTCTGGTAAAACAGCGACGAATATTTTCGTGGAGCATGACGGCTCTTATGCTGGCGGTGTATTTCGGTTTTATTCTATCACTGGCCTTTATACCTGCCCGCTTAGGCACACCTATCACCGTAGGCCAGCCTATGACTTGGGGTGTGCCTATTGGCTTCGGAATGCTCGCTTTCACGATTCTTATCGTGGCTGTCTATGTATGGCGCACGAACACCTGCTACGACCCTAAAATAAAAACAATCATCAGGAGCTTCAACAAATGAAGCGTCTACTTATTGCAATCTCGGCCATCCTTGCTTCGGTCACGGTATACGCAGCCGACGTCCCTGCCGCAGTACACAAGCACAATCCCATTGCCATCGGCATGTTTTTAGCATTCGTTATTTTCACTTTGTTTGTCACACGATGGGCGGCACGTAAAAACAATAGCGTTGCGGATCACTATGCTGCAGGAGGAAAAATTACCGGTTTCCAGAATGGTTGGGCCATCGCCGGTGACTATATGTCAGCGGCGTCTTTACTGGGCATTTCCGCATTGGTTTTTACCAGTGGTTTTGATGGACTGATCTACTCCATCGGCTTCCTTGCAAGCTGGCCAATCATTTTGTTTCTGATTGCGGAGCCATTGCGAAACCTGGGGCGCTACACCCTGGCGGACGTACTGTCATATCGGTTGAAACAACGACCTATACGAGCATTTTCGGCCTCCAGTTCTATTGTGATCGTGTTGCTTTATCTGGTTTCCCAACTGGTAGGCGCTGGAAAACTGGTTGAATTGCTATTCGGCTTCGATTACACCGCGGCGGTGCTTCTCGTGGGTACGCTGATGGTTATCTATGTTTTCTTTGGTGGGATGCTAGCGACCACCTGGATTCAGATTATCAAGGCGGTGTTACTGCTCACCGGCTGCGTCTTCATGGCGTTCATGGTGTTGTCCCAGTTCGGATTCAGCTTGAATCAACTGTTCACTCAAGCTACCGAAGTGCATCCATCCCATATCGCAATCATGAGCCCAGGAGGCTTGATTACAGATCCGGTGTCTGCCATTTCATTAGGATTGGCACTGGTCTTCGGCACGGCAGGTCTCCCACATATCCTCATGCGGTTCTTCACCGTCGGTAACGTTAAAGCAGCGCGCCAAAGTATTCTATATGCTACTGGTCTGGTCGGCATAGGCTATGCACTGATCGTTATCATCGGCTTCGGTACCATTGCCTTGGTTGCCAGCAACCCTGCCTATCACGATGCATCAGGTGGGATTTTGGGCGGCGTTAACATGGTTGCAATTCACCTCGCGCAGAACGTTGGCGGTAACGTCTTCCTTGGGTTTATGTGCGCGGTATCGTTCTCGACGATACTGGCGGTGGTGGCTGGGCTCACCCTTGCAGGCTCGTCTGCCGTATCACATGATCTTTATGCACATGCCTTGCGCCGAGGCACGGCCAGCGACCGTGAAGAGATGCGCGTCTCTCGCGTTACAACGATTGTGTTGGGTGTGTTATCAATTCTCCTAGCGATTGCATTTGAGAAACAGAACATCGCGTTTATTGTGAGTTTAACGTTTTCCATCGCCGCAAGTTCCAATTTTCCGGTGCTGTTGTTGTCAATTTACTGGAAGGGCTTGACGACACGTGGCGCCGTGATTGGTGGATCGCTGGGGCTGGTATCAGCAATTACCCTATGCATTCTTAGTCCAACGGTGTGGGTCAAGATCCTCCATAATCAGCAAGCTTGGTTCCCGTACGAATATCCGGCCCTGTTCTCCATGGCCGTCGCATTTGTCGGTATCTTTGTGTTCTCCATTAGCGATCGCTCAGCCAGTGCCGTACGTGAACGCAGCCTTTTCGACAATCAGTTAGTCGATTCTGAGCTAGGTGCGCCAGCAACCTGGAAGGCGCAGTTGAAAGGCGAGTAACAAATTGTTTTGATGGTGTTCTTGCTGTGCGTCATAGGTTGTTGTCATACGTTCGTCTATGGAAAGACTGAAGGACTCACCGATTTTTTGATACTCTAACCATTGGGTGTTAAAAAATCGGTGGCCTTCCAAAAAACGCACTATAAAAAATGCTTGTACTGTTCTTATGGAATAAGCAGTTAGTTTCAGACTATATCGAATTGGGTTCAGCTACTTGGATGGCTCAACCCATTTTATTGATGCAGACCACTTTGGGCTGCGTCATGTCCTCATAGGCAAACCGAACACCTTCTCGCCCCAGACTTCCGTACATGAAGCCACCGAAAGGCATGGCATCGAACCGATAATCGGAAGAATCATTGATCATCACGCCACCGGCTTCAATTTGGCGCGCCAATTTCAAGGCCTTGGAAAGATCGCGTGTGAACAGACCCGCGTGCAAGCTGTATTCCGGCGCGTTGGCCAGAGCAACGGCACAAACTTAGTCGCGTCCCTGACGCTGCAAAGCGGCGGCAGGGACGTTGATTGGCTCAAGCAGCTCATCGTAATTGGTGGTAATCACGGAGTGCAGTCGTATTTTCTTTAGAAGCTCGATCTCATCCGGCAAGCCAGGCTTTTCCGTTGCCAAGAGCTCTTTGAAAATCTTGGCAACTGTGTACTTGATGTAGACCTGCGGCGAGCTCGTTTCGTCAAACAGTTCCTTTGGAAACTGATCTTCCCCAGCCCCCCACGCCCAGTCGTTGTACTTCTCTGAGAATTCAGTGCCAATGTCCACGAAGTCGGGGTAGCGTTGCTTGTAGTAGGCAAATTGTCGTGCAATCTCTGGGCAGCGCGCCGCCAACTCTTTCAGCCGCTCCTCCCAGTTAGGGCCCTTCAGGTAGCGCTTCGTGAAACCTGACCCTACAAACAGTATGGGCTGGCACGCCATATCTCCTATGCAGGTTTGATGTCTTCCGTTACATCCTCGATGTATTTCGCGTAGTCCCTAGGCATAAGGAAACGTCATATCGCATTTCCGAGGTTGTCTTTCAAGAGGTGAAGAAGGGCTTGCCAAGCAAATGCATGGATAACTGGATACGGGGGAGAAAGCTGCCGGGGCCGGTACACGAAGCCTTTGCGATAGAGATCAGCCGAAGGTCACTCGATTCCCTGCAGTACCACCGGATCATCGGTCGCGCCTAACCGTAATCCATAAACTATGGTCCGAGTGGGGTGCGCGACCCAACGCTGCTCCGGCGAGATCTAGTCACTCACGACGGGCCGATATAGGTTTGCTGCCCTCTTGAAGCGCGCACCATCGAATCTTCTTGAGCTTCAGCAGAAGACCGCGGTCGTTCCTAACAGTCCAGCCCCTAGGGGGCATCTTCGGGTCGGAGTACATTAGCAACAGCCGTTGGTATGTGACGATTTAACGATGTGATGGAGGTGAACATGACCATGCCCTGCGAGCGTACGCGCAGCATTATCCATACGGGTGATTTTTTGCGCGAGCTATCAAAAAAACCGTCTGTTCCAGAATCGATTCGCCGTGAGGCCAAGCACCTGCTACGCCACTACCCGGAACCTTGGATCGTGCTCAGCATCGGACAATTCGAGGAACTGCTGCAATCCACCGCTCCTGAGGATCCAAAGCGGGAAACGGCGATCCAACTGCACTCAGCCATGTTGAGTTCAAGCACTGAGCGCTAGCACGGTCACGAAATGCCAATGCTCCTACGTCTTTACAGTCAGACATTATCGGAGGCGGGATCGAATCAGTAGGAAAGAAATCCCATAACTGTTCGCTTAGTAAATCTTGCCGACTACGACCAGCCGATGGGGGTCGTTATCACCCCTTCGCGAGAGCTAGCCATGGCCAGAAACAGTCATTCAGATGCGTCTATGGGGCCTGGGTCGATTCACTACGCTTGGTGCTTTGAATCACGCTGAGCGCGCATTGACTTGCAAATCAAATGTGCGAATAAGCTTCGCAACGGCCGACTAGCCTCAAATGCAACGGTTTGCAAATCTCCTTGGTTCGCTCTTCCCTGAAGGAGGCGACCGAAAAGCAACACATGCAATCTTTCAATTGCAACACCGCAAACGTAAGAGCCACATCCTATTGGGCTCTTGAAAAGCAACACAACGCCGGTGCCTATTTAAGTTTGACTTCATAACTCCACTGTCCGCCCGGGGCCTTTTCCACCAGCGTCGCCAGCTCCGGTTTGATCTGGTCAGGCAGTTCGGCCTTGCGCGCGCCTGTGAGTGGCGCGGATTGTTCTTTGCGTGCAGGCGACGCGGGCTGCTTGATGGACTTGGCTTTGGTGGCCTTGGATGCTTTGGGTGTCTTGGGTGCCTTGGCGACGAGAGTCCGTTCGCTGAGCACGCTGTCGGGTTCGGCGACCACCACGTCGTAATCACTTTCCGGCCGGGCGGCACCGTCCTGGTGCTTGATCAGGAACCACTGCTCCTGCTTGCCCGGCATGTGCGTGCGCACCAGGTTCCACAGGCCGCCGAGCTTCTCGCCTTGCAGTTCGAACTTGAGCCGGCCCTTGGCATAGGCCTTCGCCGGATCGTCCTGGGGAATCCACACGCCACGGTCCCAGACGATGACATCCCCCGCGCCGTAGTGACCTTCGGGGATGCTGCCTTCAAAGGTGGCGTAATCCAGCGGATGATCTTCGACATGTACCGCCAAACGCTTGACCTTGGGGTCCAGCGACGGTCCCTTGGGCACCGCCCAACTCTTGAGCGCACCGTCGAGCTCCAGGCGAAAGTCGTAATGCAGGCGCGAAGCATCGTGCTTCTGGATGCAAAACTGCAAGGCATGATCCGTGGTTTTTTTTCTGCCCTTGGGTTTGACGGCGACGGGTTCCGACGTCGCCGAAAAATCGCGCATGCGGTTGTAGTCATCGAGATTTTTGTTCATGGCTCACCCGCGGTTCGCTGCAGGGCGCTGAATCAGCACGTCCCTCTCTCAGCAGAGCGAGCCTTGGCGAAAAAAATTCCATCGCCGTCGAAATTGCCCGGACGGACGGCCCCGTACCGCGGCTGCCGGCCAGCGTTCAAAGCGCCTACAATCGGCGGATGCTGCCTCATCTGCGGAGAGCCATCATGCGCACGGTTCACGTCCTCCAGTCCCCACCGGCATCGGTCAATGTCGTTGGCGAAAAAATTACTGTCCTCGCTGGCGGTGATCTCAGCAAACCGTTTGAAATGCATATCCAGGAAGGCATTCAAGGTGGCGGCCCGCCCCCGCACTTTCACCCATGGGACGAAGCGTTCTACGTGGTCGACGGTCAGGTCGAAGTGACCGTCGAAGGCACCTCCACCACTGTCTCGGCCGGGGGCTATGTGCATATTCCTGCCGGGTCGATTCATGCCTACAAGAACGTCAGCCCCACGGCAAAGATGATCGGCGTGGTCTCCGATCCGCGAGGCGGGCTTTTTTTTACGGCGATGGACCGGTTCAAGGTACCCGAGGATCTTCCGCGGATATTTGAGGTGGCGGAGCGCTTTGGCGTGACCTTCCTGGTGCCCGAACCGCCGATTTCCTGATCGACCGACCTCGCTCTCTGTAGGAGCTGCCGCAGGCTGCGATCTTTTGATCTTCAGCGATTCTTCAGGCGCAAAAGTCAAAAGATCGCAGCCTGCGGCAGCTCCTACAGAGGCCTTCAGGCTGTGCCGTGGGCCTGCTGTTCCAGATGCACCTGCAAGTCCGGCTCGATGCCCAGCGCCGCCGCCAGTTCATCCAGGTAACTGCGCTCGGCATCCTGTTGATCATCCACCAGCATCACGCTGGCCAGGTACATCTCGGCGGCGATGCCGGGGTCGGTTGCCGATTGTGCCACCTCGGCAGGGTCAAGCGGTTTGGCGGCTTCCTCGTCAAGCCACTGCTGCAACTGCGGATCATCGGTGTGCCGGGCGATTTCGGCATTGATCATTTGTGTCTCGGCGTCGTCGAAGCGGCCATCGGCTTTGGCCGCCGCGATCATCGCCCGCAGGATCGCGTGGCTGTGTTCCTCGACTTCCGGGCCCGCCAGCATGTCCACCGTACGCATCGCCTGCTGCGGCGCCTGCTGTTGCTGCGTGGCCTGGCTGCGTTGCCAGGCCTGAAAGGCCTGGAATGCCATCATCCCCAGCGAAGCCAGCGCAGCATAATTGGTACCACCGGCGGAGCGCGATTGCGGCGCACCGCCCATTGGCGATCCTGCGCCCAGCAAGCCACCGAGCAAGCCGCCCAGGCCACCCATGCCGCCAGCGCCCGAACGGCTGGTGCCACCACCGCCCAACAGGCCGCCGAGCAATCCACCCAAGTCACCCAGGCCACCCTGTGCCGACGCCCCACCGCCGCCCCGTTGCGCCATCGAGCCCTGGCCGGCCCGCAGTAATTGTTCGAGCAGATCGCTGGTGTTCATGACGACGTCCTCATCGATGGGAGTGATCCAGTCAGACAACGATAGCCCTCGCGCGTAAATGTGCTACCACCGTCTGGCTGACACATTACCGATTTATCCGCCGTATTTTTCTACGGCGCAGCTAAGATTCATGGGTGGTGAACCTTATTCCCGGATACCCGGTCGATACTTGCAACCCAACCCGGTTTGCCGCCGCCCGCCAGATGAGGGCGTTGACTGGCTTGCTTCACTTTCTGGAGAACGCCCCCGTGATATCGACCCTACACATCGCCAGGCTCAAAGCCTGGGGCGCCCATGGTTTTACCGCCACCGGCGTGGTCACCGCCTTCCTCGCCACCCTCGCCCTGCTCGATAACCAGCCCACCAGTTGCCTGCTGTGGCTGGGTGTGGCCCTGATCGTCGATGGCCTGGACGGCGCACTGGCGCGCAGGGTCAACGTACAGTCGGTGCTGCCGAGTTTCGACGGCTCGATTCTCGACCTGGTGATCGACTACCTGACCTACGTATTCATTCCGGCACTGTTCATCTATCGCTACATCCCGTTGCCGGACTACACACTGCTGCTGACCGTGTCGCTGATCCTGGTGTCGTCGCTGTTCTGTTTCTGCAACGTCAACATGAAAAGCAAGGACAACTACTTCCAGGGCTTCCCCGCCGCCTGGAACGTGGTCGCCCTGTGCCTCTACATCATCGCGCCGTCACCCTGGATCACCTTCCTCACCGTGATCGGCCTGGCCCTGTTGACGCTCACCCGGATGAAATTCCTGCACCCGTTCCGCGTGCGCCGCTTTATGCCGATCAACATTGCCGTGACGGCGATCTGGCTGCTGTGCAGCCTGTCGCTGGTGATCAACCACCCGGTGATCAATCCCATGGTCATGGGGCTTTGGCTGTTGATGTCGGCGTACTTCCTGGGGATCTGCTTCTGGCGCACGGCGCTTGAGTGGTTCGACGAATCGCGGCTCAAGTAGCGCCATGCCTATTCATATCGTGCGCCTCGGCTCTGCGCGAAAACCCGACGAAGGCTTGCGCCTGGGTACGGTGCGCCGTCCACCCCGTGGCGTACCGAAAGCCGAGTTTGCCAGCCGGGATTTCTATGATGTGTGGCAGCCACTGCTGTCGCCCAGCCCGGAGCTGGTACAACAGGCCCAGGCCGCTGAGGACGACAAGGCCTGGAATGCGTTCAGGCGCAAGTTCAAGGCCGAAATGAACCACCCTGCCCCCAGCCAGTTGCTCGATCTGCTGGCGGCTCTTTCGCATCACACTTCCTTGGCCGTGGGGTGTTATTGCGAGGACGAAGCGCATTGTCATCGCTCGGTGTTGCGTGAGTTGCTGGAGGCGCGGGGGGCGGTGGTTGTCTAGATACTCTCGCGGCTGTACCTGATTTTCTGTGGGAGCGAGCCTGCTCGCGAAGGCGGCCTGACGGCCGACCTGTTATTTGTTGTCTGAGTACATATCCATTGCTGCGGTAACGGCTGGATTTCGCTTTTTACCGTAGGAGCCAGGCTTGCTGGCGAAGGCGTCCTGGCAGACGGTGATTGTCTTTCAGGTGTACATATCCGTTGCTGCGGTAACGGCCACTTAGGTTTTCGCTTTTACTGTAGGAGCCAGGCTTGCCGGCGAAGGCGTTCTGGCAGACGGTGATTGTCTTTCAGGTGTACATATCCGTTCCTGCGGTAACGGCCACTTATGGTTTCGCTTTTACAGCGAGTCACTTGGAACAGCCCCAAGTAACCAAGGGCTCTTGCCCCTGGCGTTCGGTGCC
>NZ_JBXAHO010000013.1:0-30325 GCF_058795195.1 Pseudomonas sp. GW823-FHT06B06
ATTGTTTACCAAGGAGTTTTCCGTTTCGACTGCGCCGGAAGTGGGGCGAATTATAGGCTTCCAGAATCTGCCGTCAACCGCTATTTTCACAAAACTGTCATATAGGTATAAAAGCCCACAAAACAAAAGGCCGACCCTATGGGTCGGCCTTCTTTACCCTTCTACTTACAAGCTAGGGAAAGCGAACTGCGAAGCTTCATGGCTCGCACGCTGCGGCCAGCGTTGAGTGATGGCCTTGCGACGGGTGTAGAAACGCACACCATCCGGACCGTACGCATGCAGGTCACCGAACAGCGAACGTTTCCAACCACCAAAGCTGTGGTAAGCCACCGGCACCGGCAGCGGTACGTTGACGCCGACCATGCCCACTTCGATCTCGTCGCAGAACAAGCGTGCCGCTTCTCCGTCACGGGTGAAGATGCAGGTGCCGTTGCCATACTCGTGATCGTTGATCAGCTGCATCGCTTCTTCCAGGCTGTTGACCCGTACGACGCACAGCACTGGCCCGAAGATCTCCTCCTTATAGATACGCATTTCTGGCGTGACGTTGTCGAACAGGCAACCGCCCAGGAAGAAACCTTCCTCGTGACCATCAACGGTCAAGCCACGGCCATCCACCACCAGTGTCGCACCGGCGGCTACGCCGTCTTCTACATAACCGCTGACCTTGTCGCGTGCCTGGCCAGTCACCAGTGGGCCCATGTCCAGGCCGCAGCTGGTACCTGCACCGATTTTTAGTGCCTTGATCTGCGGCACCAGCTTGGCAACCAACGCATCCGCCACCTGGTCGCCGACGCACACGGCTACCGAGATCGCCATGCAACGCTCGCCGCAAGAACCGTAGGCCGCGCCCATCAGTGCGCTGACGGCGTTGTCCAGGTCTGCATCCGGCATCAGCACCGCGTGGTTCTTCGCCCCGCCCAAGGCCTGCACGCGCTTGCCGCGCTTGGTACCCTCGCTATAGATGTATTCGGCGATCGGCGTAGAACCGACAAAGCTCAGCGCCTTGACTTCCGGTGCCTCGATCAAAGCGTCCACCGCCGTCTTGTCACCGTGCACCACACTCAGCACGCCTTTAGGCAGACCAGCCTCCAGCAGCAATTGCGCGATCAGCAGCGTAGAACTTGGGTCACGCTCGGACGGCTTGAGGATGAAGCAGTTGCCGCAAACGATCGCCAGCGGGTACATCCACAGCGGCACCATGGCCGGGAAGTTGAACGGCGTGATACCGGCCACAACACCCAACGGCTGGAAGTCGGACCATGCATCGATATTCGGGCCGACGTTGCGGCTGTATTCGCCCTTGAGGATTTCCGGTGCCGCGCAAGCGAACTCGACGTTCTCGATACCGCGCTTCAGCTCACCTGCCGCGTCTTCCAGCGTCTTGCCGTGTTCTTCGCTGATCAATTGAGCAATACGCGCTTCGTTCTGCTCCAGCAGTTGCTTGAAGCGGAACATTACTTGGGCACGTTTGGCCGGCGGCGTGTTGCGCCAAGCCGGGAATGCAGCCTTCGCGGCATCAATTGCGCTCTGGATGGTTTCGCGGGTGGCCAGCGGCAGTTTGTGGATAGCCTGACCGGTGGACGGGTTGAACACATCAACCGCGCGACCGTTCTCGGTGACCAGTTCGCCATTGATCAAATGCGGAATAACGCTCATGGAAGCTCCTGAAAAGTTGTCCACAGGCGCGCCCAAATCGCGCACCCGTTTCTTGTAGGTATATAGAAGAAGAAATCAGTCGATCTTGCCCAGCACTTCGCCGACCGCGTCGAACAGACGATCCAGGTCCTGCGGCTTGCTGTTGAACGTTGGGCCGAACTGCAGGGTGTCGCCGCCGAAACGCACGTAGAAACCTGCTTTCCACAAGGCCATGCCCGCTTCGAACGGGCGCACGATGGCGTCGCCGTCACGTGGCGCGATCTGGATCGCCCCCGCCAGGCCAAAGTTACGGATGTCGATGATGTTCTTGGTGCCCTTTAGGCCATGCAGCGCGTTTTCGAAATGCGGTGCGACTTCGGCGACGCTCTGTACCAGGTTTTCCTTTTGCAGCAGGTCGAGTGCTGCCAGGCCCGCTGCGCACGCCACCGGGTGCGCGGAATAGGTATAGCCGTGGGGGAATTCCACCGCGTATTCAGGCGTCGGCTGATTCATGAAGGTCTGGTAGATCTCGGAGCTGGCAATCACCGCGCCCATCGGGATCGCACCGTTGGTGACTTGCTTGGCGATGCACATCAAGTCTGGGGTAACGCCAAAGGTGTCGGCACCGAACATGTTGCCGGTACGGCCGAAACCGGTGATCACTTCGTCAAACACCAGCAGGATGCTGTGCTGATCGCAGATCTCGCGCAGGCGCTTGAGGTAACCCTGTGGCGGCACCAGTACGCCAGCGGAACCGGCCATGGGCTCGACGAACACCGCCGCGATGTTCGAGGCATCGTGCAACTCGATCAGCTTGAGCAGTTCGTCAGCCAGGGCGATACCGCCCTGCTCCGGCATGCCACGGGAGAACGCATTGCTGGCCAACAAGGTGTGCGGCAGGTGATCGACGTCCATCATCGCCTGGCCGAAGAGCTTGCGGTTGCCGTTCACGCCACCGAGGCTGGTGCCGGCGATGTTCACGCCGTGATAGCCACGGGCACGGCCGATCATCTTGGTCTTGGTCGACTGGCCTTTGAGGCGCCAGTAGGCTCGCACCATCTTCACTGCCGTGTCGGCGCACTCGGAACCCGAGTCGGTGAAGAACACGTGGTTCAGGTTGCCCGGCGTCAGGTCGGTGATCTTTTCCGCCAGCTGGAACGACAGCGGATGGCCGTACTGAAAGCCCGGCGAGTAGTCGAGGGTACCCAGTTGCTTGGCCACCGCCTCCTGGATTTCCTTGCGGGTGTGCCCGGCGCCGCAGGTCCACAGGCCAGACAGCGAGTCATAGACTTTGCGGCCCTTGTCGTCGATCAGCCAACTGCCCTCGGCGCCAACGATCAGGCGCGGGTCGCGCTGAAAGTTACGGTTGGCGGTGTACGGCATCCAGTGGGCATCGAGCTTGAGCTGGCTGGCCAGGGATGTCGGGGCGTTTTCAGGCAAGTTCATGGGTGAAACCTCGCAAGGCAATAAGCGCGTAGGGATTAAAAACCGCTGTTGCAGCTAAGTTGCCACGGGGATAAAGTCGGTGAAATCCAACTTTTGTAACCTTCAGTCAGCCCCTCACTAAACTATCGAGTAAGCGCATGAGCAGCCGTCGTCCCGATCCACTGGCACAAGTCAGCGACTTCGATATCCGTCTGCTGCGGATCTTTCGCAGCGTGGTCGAATGCGGCGGCTTCTCCGCGGCTGAAAGCGTGCTCGGCATCGGTCGATCAGCGATCAGCCAGCAAATGAGTGACCTGGAACAGCGCCTGGGTTTGCGTCTGTGCCAACGCGGGCGTGCCGGATTTTCCCTGACCGAAGAAGGTCGCGAGGTTTATCAGTCGGCGTTGCAACTATTGAGCGCACTGGAAAGTTTCCGCACCGAGGTCAACGGCCTGCACCAACATCTGCGCGGCGAGTTGACCATTGGCCTGACAGACAACCTGGTGACGCTGCCGCACATGCGCATTACCCATGCCCTGGCGCAATTGAAGGAACGCGGACCGGATGTGCAGATTCAGATCCGGATGATCGCGCCCAACGAAGTGGAGCAAGGCGTCCTCGACGGTCGACTGCACGTCGGTGTGGTGCCACAGGCGAGTGCGCTGTCCGGGCTGGAGTATCAACCGCTCTACAGCGAACGCTCGCTGCTGTATTGCGCGGTGGGCCACCCGCTGTTTTATGTCGATGACAGGCAACTGGACGATGCACGCCTCAATAGCCAGGACGCGATTGCCCCGACCTTCCGTTTGCCGGCGGACATCCAGGCTCATTATCAAGCGCTCAATTGCACCGCCAGCGCATCGGATCGTGAAGGCATGGCCTTTCTGATCCTGACCGGGCGCTATATCGGTTATCTGCCGGATCACTATGCGAGTCTTTGGGTGCAACAGGGACGCTTGCGGGCGCTGAAGGCCAAGACGCGTTTTTATGACCTGAGTCTTGCCTCGGTCACGCGTAAGGGGCGTCGTCCGCACCTGGTGCTGGAAAGCTTCCTGGAGAGCCTGGCCGCGACACGCTGACAGGGGTTTTTCTTAACGGGACTTGTCTGGAACCTGTGGGTGCGCTATCAACGTCAAGGCCCGCAACCCCTCTTGATCGGAAGTGCCCATGACCTTTGAAGTCCCAGCTCACAGCGGCAAGCCCGCCAGCCGCATTCGTCAGAAAAACGAAGAGACCATCATCAAGGCCGCCGAGGACGAGTTCGCCCGTCACGGGTTCAAGGGCACCAGCATGAACACCATTGCCCTGAATGCCGGCTTGCCCAAAGCGAACCTGCATTATTACTTCACCAACAAACTCGGTTTGTATGTGGCGGTGCTGAGCAACATCATCGAGTTGTGGGACAGCACCTTCAATACCCTGACCGCGCAAGACGACCCCGCCGAAGCCCTGACCCGCTATATCCGCGCGAAGATGGAGTTTTCCCGGCGCCAACCGCAAGCGTCCCGAATTTTCGCCATGGAGGTCATCAGTGGCGGCGAATGCCTGACCGAATATTTCAACCAGGACTATCGCACCTGGTTCCAAGGCCGTGCAGCGGTGTTCCAGGCGTGGATTGACGCTGGCAAAATGGACCCGGTCGACCCGGTACACCTGATTTTCCTGCTGTGGGGCAGCACCCAGCATTACGCCGACTTCGCCACGCAGATCTGCCGGGTCAGCGGACGCAGCAAGCTGACCAAGCAGGACATGGAAGACGCCGGCAACAATCTGATCCGTATCATTCTCAAAGGCTGCGGCCTGACACCTTCCCTCTAAGACCACTATGCCTTTTACCCTCAGCGACTTTTGCGAATACCGCGAAGAGATTCGCAAAAGCCGCTTCATCACTTTTGCCGCGCCGATCGGCAGCCCCGCCGACGCCCAGGCCTTCATCGCCCAACACAGCGATCCGAACGCTACGCACAATTGCTGGGCGTGGAAGCTCGGCGATCAATACCGCAGTACCGACGACGGCGAGCCTGGCGGCACGGCTGGCCGACCGATTCTGGCGGCCATCGAGGCACAGGATTGTGATCAGGTCGTCGTGCTGGTCATTCGCTGGTATGGCGGCATTCAACTGGGCACAGGCGGACTGGCCCGGGCCTATGGCGGCGGTGCCAACAAGTGCCTGCAAGCGGCGCCAAAGGTTGAGTTGATCAGTCGAGTGCCGGTGCGATGCGCTTGTGCGTTCAGTGAGCTGGCGTTGGTCAAGCTGCGCGTCGCGGAACTCGGCGCACTGGTGGTGCAGGAGGATTTCACGGCCAATGGCGTTGAATTGCAGTTGGCGGTGGGTGCCGGGCAGATCGCAACTTTGCAGTCTCAACTCGCTGACCTGAGTCGTGGGCGGATTGTGTTGCAGCGCTAGCAAGATCAAAAGATCGCAGCCTGCGGCAGCTTCTACAGGGAGAACGCTATCCCCTGTAGGAGCTGCCGCAGGCTGCGATCTTTTGGAGCACTGCGCTTTTTGCACTTATCGCCTAGTTGCCCACATCTGCTGTGCACCCGCCTGTGGATAACCTGAGCACATACCGCTGTAACCCTTCTGTCATGCGGCTTTGCGGGCTTTGCTCATTTTTCGTCCATTTCCTCTTTAAAACTGCTAAATACAAATGAAAACAATCAGTTAGGTTGGTTTAGCACTTTTAGAAGAAAGCCGCCCCGCGCTTATGCCCACCCTTTGAGCTTGCGCACAAATACTGTGGAACAATCTGTGGATAACCCGTTCATGGCTGGCGCGGCTGCATATCGGGCATGGCTTGCGGTCATGTGCTCATTTTTTGATCAAAGGCAGATGCGCAAAACGGGAGCGGATCAACGGTGTTGCACTCAAGTGGTGCCTGCTTCGCGATCAACCCCAACACGGCAGCGAGCGCAATGCCCTGACACAAGGACTTCCAGAATATTTCCTGACCTGATGGCCAGAAAATTGCTTTATCCACAGGCATCAATTCAATCGAATCGAGCCTGTCATGCCCACCGCCGATCCAACGCCCCGTCTGCAACTGAGCAACATCAGTAAACGCTACCCCGGCTGCCTGGCCAACGATGCCATCGACCTGACTATCGCCCCCGGTGAAATCCACGCGTTGCTCGGCGAAAACGGTGCCGGCAAAAGCACCTTGATGAAAATCATCTACGGCGTCGTCCATGCCGATGCTGGCGAGATTTTCTGGCATGGCCAGCCCGTGAACCTGCGCAATCCGGCCCAGGCTCGCGAACTGGGGATCGGCATGGTGTTCCAGCACTTCTCGCTGTTCGAAACCCTGAGCGTGGCGCAGAACATCGCACTGGCCATGGCGGCGGCGGCAGGCTCGCCCAGCCAGCTTGAACGCAAGATTGATGATGTGTCACAACGCTACGGCATGTCGCTGGAGCCGCAGCGACTGGTGCACAGCCTGTCCATCGGCGAACGGCAACGGGTGGAAATTATTCGCTGCCTGATGCAGGACATCCGCTTGTTGATTCTCGACGAACCGACCTCGGTGCTGACTCCGCAGGAGGCCGAGGACTTGTTCGTGACCCTGCGTCGACTGGCCGCCGAGGGCTGCAGCATTTTGTTCATCAGCCACAAACTCGCCGAAGTGCGCGCGCTTTGCCACAGCGCTACCGTGTTGCGCGGCGGGCGAGTCGCCGGGCATTGCGTACCGGCCGACTACTCGGATCGGCAACTGGCGTGCCTGATGGTTGGCGAAGCGGCGGAGTTGATCGACGATTACACGAAGGTGGCCGGCAGCGATGTTTTTTTGAACATACAAGGTTTGTCGTGGCACAACCCGGACCCGTTCGGTTGCTCGCTCAAGGCCATCGACCTTGCCGTGCGCAGCGGTGAAATCGTCGGCATCGCCGGTGTCGCCGGCAATGGTCAGGACGAGCTGCTGGCGTTGCTCAGCGGCGAAGAACGACTGAGCCGCAATGAGGCTGCAACCATCAGCTTTGGCGGCGAACCGGTTGCGCATCTACGTGCCGATGCCCGTCGCCAACGCGGAATGGCTTTCGTTCCGGCCGAACGACTGGGGCATGGCGCCGTGCCGGATCTGAGCCTGGCGGACAACGCCCTGCTCAGCGCATTCCAGCACGGTCTGGTGAGCAAGGGGCTGATCCAGCGCAGCAAGGTCCAGGCGCTCGCGCAGGAGATCATTCGCCGCTTCGGGGTCAAGACTTCCGGCCCCCATGCACCAGCCCGCAGCCTATCTGGCGGTAACTTGCAGAAATTCATTCTGGGCCGGGAAATACTTCAACAACCGAAATTGCTGGTGGCTGCGCACCCGACCTGGGGCGTGGATGTCGGCGCGGCCGCGACCATTCACCGGGCGCTAATTGCTCTGCGCGATGCCGGCGCGGCAATCCTGGTGATTTCCGAAGACCTCGAAGAATTGTTCCAGATCAGCGACCGCCTCGGCGCCTTGTGCAGCGGCCAGTTATCACCGCTCAAGGCCACAGTCGACACTCGCCTGACCGATGTCGGTGGCTGGATGGCCGGCCAGTTCGACGCCCCTCAATTGCCCGCCTACGCCACACGCTAACGGAGTTCACATGCTGCTTTCTCTTGAACCACGTGGCCAGCAATCGAGCCTGATGCTGTGGTGCTCGCCGTTGTTGGCGGCGGCCCTGACCCTGGGCAGTGGCTCATTGCTGTTTATCGCCTTGGGCCACGATCCATTGCTGACTTTGCATACGCTGTTGGTCGCGCCGATCAGCGACCTGTACGGGCTCTCCGAGTGGCTGGTCAAAGCGTTACCAATTCTGCTCTGCGCGCTGGGCCTGGCCGTTGCCTACCAGGCGCGGATCTGGAACATCGGCGCCGAAGGCCAACTGCTGCTCGGCGCCTTGGCCGGCAGCGTGCTGGCGGTGAACTTCATCGAGGTGCAAAGCCGCTGGGCACTGTTCGTGATCCTGCTTGCCGGAACCCTGGCCGGTGCCGCGTGGGCAGGGCTGACAGCGTGGTTGCGAACTCGCTTCAACGCCAATGAAATCCTCACCAGCATCATGCTCAACTACATCGCGTTGAACCTGCTGTTGTATTGCGTCCACGGTCCGCTGAAAGATCCGCAGGGTTTCAATTTTCCGCAGTCGGCGATGTTCGGTGACGCCAGCCGCTTGCCACTGTTAATGGAAGACGGTCGAATTCACGCAGGCGTGTACTTCGCCCTGCTCGCCCTGGTGGCGGTGTGGGTGCTGTTGCACAAAAGCTTCGTCGGGTTCCAGATCAAAGTGCTTGGGCTGGACAAGCGCGCGGCTGGCTTCGCCGGCTTTCGAGAAAAACGCCTGGTCTGGCTGGTGCTGTTGGTCAGCGGTGGCCTCGCGGGCTTGGCGGGTGCATGTGAGGTGACTGGGCCGATCGGGCAATTGGTACCGCAAGTGTCCCCGGGCTACGGCTACGCAGCGATCACCGTAGCGTTTCTCGGGCGCTTGAACCCGGTTGGCATTCTCGTTTCCAGCTTGTTGATGGCGTTGCTTTACATCGGTGGCGAGAGTGCGCAAATGAGCTTGAACCTGCCGCAAGCGATCACCCAACTGTTCCAGGGGATGATGCTGTTTTTCCTGCTGGCCTGTGATGTGCTGATTCTCTACCGCCCCCGCTTGAACCTGCGCAGGAAACGCCGTGCACTCGCCACTGCCGTACAACAACAAGTAGGGGCCCTGTGATGGATATCGATCTGCTGAGTAACATTTTCTACGCCATGGTTCGCTGCGGTACACCGCTGTTGCTGGTGGCGCTGGGCGAACTGGTCTGCGAGAAAAGCGGCGTACTCAATCTGGGCCAGGAAGGGATGATGCTGTTTGGCGCGGTGATGGGGTTCATCATCGCGTTCAGCACCGGCAACCTGTGGCTCGGCGTATTGCTGGCGATGTTCGCCGGGATGCTGTTGTCATCGTTGTTCGCTCTGGTGGCGCTGGTCTTCAATGCCAACCAGGTCGCCACGGGGCTGGCCCTGACGATCTTCGGCGTGGGGTTGTCGAGCTTTGTCGGTGCGGCGTGGGTTGGCAAACCGCTAACGGGCTTCGAGCCGGTGGCACTCCCTTATTTGAGCGAGATACCGCTGATCGGACGGATGCTGTTCGCCCAGGATCTGCTGGTGTACCTGTCATTCGCGCTGTTTGCGCTGGTGGCCTGGGTGACGCTGCAGACCCGCGTCGGGCTGATCATCCAGGCGGTCGGGGAAAACCCGGATGCGGCCAGCGCAATGGGTTTGCCGGTGTTGGCCGTGCGCGCATTGGCGGTGTTGTTTGGCGGCGCGATGGCGGGACTTGCCGGCGCGTACCTATCGCTGGCCTACACACCGATGTGGGCGGAAAACATGAGCGCCGGCCGCGGCTGGATTGCCCTGGCGCTGGTGGTATTCGCCAGTTGGCGGGTATGGCGCTTGCTGCTGGGCGCGTACCTGTTCGGACTCGCCAGCATCCTGCACCTGGTGGCGCAAGGGCTGGGGCTGGCGATTCCATCGAGTTTGCTGGCGATGCTGCCGTATGTGGCGACCATTGTGGTGCTGGTGCTGCTGTCCCGGGACAAGGTGCGCACACGATTGTATGCGCCGGTTTCATTGGGGCAGCCGTGGCAGGCTGGGCATTAGCAGTTGTCTGGTCTGGCCTCTTCGCGGGCAAGCCCGCTCCCACATATGCGCGTGCGCCGCTATTAATGTGTCTGGCGCAGTCCCTGTGGGAGCGGGCTTGCCCGCGAAGAGGCCCGCACTGGCAACACTTGAGCAATGCCCCACATCAATTCAAACACCAGAAAAATCACCAGCAGCGAACTCACACCATGGATCAGGGCATAAGCCTGCCAAGCCGAGAACAGGAATCTGGCCACGGCGTCATACCGCCCATAAACCTGCTGCGGATCACGAATGCGCAGCACCGCCCACACGCAGACTATCGAGCCCAATAGATTCGCCATCAACACGTGCATCGGTTCGAACGGCGGTAGCTCGCCTGATAGATTGAAAGCCTGGCTCAAGCTCAACAAAAGCCCGTGCACCGCGACAAAACTCCATGGCGTGGCAAACGCTGCCATAACGATCAGGTCATACCAGGCACTGCCGCGAACCAAGCGGCGATATTGCATTGAAGTCCACATCGATATTGCTCCATCAATTTCCGGGAGCAACCAGGCTAAAGCCTGGAGTATGCTCCAGGGTCAAGCCCTCGAAGAGACGTGATGATGCGCATCGGTGAATTAGCCCAGGCCAGCGCCGTCAGCCGCGACCCGGCAGACAGGGTGCAGCTGGTGCAGTACATCAAGACCGCTCAACGGCTGGGCTTTAACTTCGGCGAGATCGGCCACAGCGTCGGCGCCATCTGGCAGTCGCCCGATCCGGACAGTGCCGTCACACGATTGCTGCAAGACAAGCTCAAACTGATCGAAGCGCGCATGTCCGAACTGGGCGCATTGCGCGATGAGTTGCAACAACGGCTTGGACAAGATTGTCCATTGAATCCACGTCCCTGAACCTCAAGGAAGCCACACATGTCCAGAACCGCACTGATCATCGGTGCCTCCCGCGGCCTTGGCCTCGGCCTGGTGAAAACCCTGCTTGCCGATGGCTGGCAAGTGACCGCCACTGTGCGCAATCCGCAAAACGCCGAGGCCCTCAAGGCATTGGGCAAGGTGCGGATCGAGAAACTCGACATGGACGATCAGCAAGCGGTGATCATGCTGAGCCAGAAACTCAAGGACGAAGTGTTTGACCTGCTGTTCGTCAACGCCGGGGTGAAAGGCCCTGAGGTGCAGACACCAAACGGCGGCGCGACCCTGGCCGAGGTTGGCCAACTGTTCTTCACCAATGCCGTGGCGCCGATCAACCTGGCGCAACGCTTTGTAGGGCAAATCCGCCCGGACAACGGCGTGCTGGCCTTCATGAGTTCGGTGTTGGGCAGCGTGACCATGCCAGACGCGCCGGAACTGGCGCTGTACAAGGCCAGCAAGGCTGCACTCAATTCCATGACCAACAGCTTCGTCACGCAGTTGGGCGAAACCAGCCTTACCGTACTGTCGCTGCATCCGGGCTGGGTGAAAACCGACATGGGCGGTGAAGGTGCTGACATCGATGTGGACACCAGCACACGCGGACTGATTGACCAGGTGAATGCGTATGCCGGCAAGGGCGGGCATCACTTCATCAACTACAGGGGTGAAACCATTCCCTGGTAACCACCGCCGCCCACTGTAGGAGCGAGCCTGCTCGCGATGGACGCCAAAGATGACGCGGGCTTTCTGGATGCCCGCGTTGTCTGGACGTTTTTCGCGAGCATGCTCGCTCCTGCAAGGGTTTTACGTTGTCTGGTCGGACCGGGCTTGCCCGCGACACCGTTTTGATTAAAACTTGGCACCTCGCCTCCCCGGCGACCCTGGATCAGCAGACAGGGCAACACTGAGCTGGCAACCCTGAACCCAACTTTCAGAGGAGCCGGCCAACATGCCTGCGACCCGTACCTGGTTAAAAAATCCCCTCGCCATTTTTACAGCCAACGACCTCGACGCCCGTGGCGGCCTGGTGCTGCAAGACGGTCTGATCGTCGAAGTACTTGGCCTCGGCCAACAGCCCTCCGCGCCGTGCAACGAAGTATTCGATGCCCGCGAGCATGTGATCCTGCCGGGGCTGATCAACACCCATCACCACTTCTATCAAACCCTGACCCGCGCCTGGGCACCCGTGGTCAACCAGCCGTTGTTTCCGTGGCTGAAAACCCTGTACCCGGTCTGGGCACGCCTGACTCCGGAAAAGCTCGCCCTCGCCACCAAAGTCGCCTTGGCTGAACTGCTGTTGTCCGGTTGCACCACGGCCGCCGACCACCACTACCTGTTCCCCGAAGGCCTGGAAAATGCGATCGATGTACAAGTCGAGAGCGTTCGCGAACTGGGCATGCGCGCCATGCTGACGCGCGGCTCCATGAGCCTGGGTGAAAAGGACGGAGGCCTGCCGCCGCAGCAAACCGTGCAGGAAGGTGAAGTGATCCTGGCCGATAGCCAGCGCTTGATCGCCGAGTACCACGAACGTGGCGAAGGCGCGCAAATCCAGATCGCCCTGGCGCCCTGCTCCCCCTTCTCCGTCACCCCGCAAATCATGTCTGCCAGCGCCGAACTGGCGAACAACCTCGACGTGCGCCTGCACACGCACCTGGCGGAAACCCTCGACGAAGAAGATTTCTGCCTGCAGCGCTTTGGCCTGCGCACCGTCGATTACCTGGACAGCGTCGGCTGGCTCGGACCGCGTACCTGGCTGGCACACGGCATCCACTTCAACCCGGATGAAATCGCCCGCCTTGGCGCCGCCGGCACGGGTATTTGCCATTGCCCAAGCTCGAACATGCGCCTGGCCTCCGGCATCTGCCCGACCATCGAGCTGACCGATGCCGGCGCGTTGCTCGGTCTTGGCGTGGACGGTTCTGCCTCCAACGATGCGTCGAACATGATGCTCGAAACCCGTCAGGCGTTGTACATCCAGCGTCTGCGCTACGGTGCCGAGAAAATCACACCAGAGCGCGTACTGGGCTGGGCGACCAAAGGCTCGGCCAGTTTGCTTGGGCGCAGCGACATCGGTGAAATCGCCGTGGGCAAACAAGCTGACCTGGCGCTGTTCAAACTCGACGAGTTGCGCTTCTCCGGCAGCCACGATCCGGTATCGGCACTGCTCTTGTGCGGCGCGGACCGTGCGGACCGGGTGATGGTCGGCGGCAAGTGGCGAGTGATCGACGGGCAGGTCGAGGGGCTGGACCTGAAGGGATTGATTGCCGATCACAGCCAGGCGGCTCGGCAGTTGATCGCGGGCGTCTGACCCAACACCGATCCACTGTAGGAGCTGGCGCAGCCTGCGATCTTTTGATTTTGCTTCTAAAAAACAAGATCAAAAGATCGCAGGCTGCGCCAGCTCCTACAGACCCAACAACGACAACATGATGAACGTCGCAAACAGCACAAAGTGAGTCATCCCTTCGATGGCGTTGGTTTCGCCATCGTTGAGGTTGATCGCACTGACGATCAGGGTGATGAAGATCATCACGGTCTGCACCGGGGTCATCGCCATCTGGAACGGCTGCCCGGTATAGAGCGCCATTGCTTCCATCACCGGCACCGTCAGGATCACCGTCGACAGCGACGCCCCCAACGCGATGTTGACCACCGCCTGCATGCGGTTGGCCAATGCTGCGCGCAATGCCGTCAGAATTTCCGGGGCGGCCGAAATGGCCGCCACCAGAATCGCCGTGATCACCGGCGGTGCGCCCGTCCCTTCCAGCCCCAGGTCGAGGGTCTTGGACATCACTTCGGCCAGGGCACCGATCACCACCACACCGAACACCAGGATGCCGATCGACAATGTCAGGCTGATCGGTGCCGGCTCCTGCTCCAGCGGTTCTTTCTTGCGGCGTTTTTCCGGGTAGCTGTAGCTGAAAAAATAACTGTGCGGCCCGACCTGCATCCGCAGGAACAAGGCGTAAAGCACCACCATCGCGCCAATGGTGAACGCCGAATAGAGCTTCCAGTCGCCTTTGGGAATGAACTCCGGCACCACCATCGACACACCCATCGCGGTCAGGATCATCACGCTGTAGCTGCGCGCCGAATCGTCGTTGTAGGACTGTTCGCCATGCTTGAGCCCACCCATCAACGCCGCCAGGCCGAGGATGCCATTGATGTCGAGCATGACGGCTGAGTAAATCGTGTCGCGCACCAGCGTAGCCGACGCTTCGTTGCTCATCATGATCGCCAGGATCACCACTTCCACCAGCACCGCGGCCAAGGTCAGGATCATCGTGCCGTAAGGGTCGCCGACCTTTTCCGCGAGCAGTTCGGCTTGATGGGCGACACGCATGGAGGCGGCGACGATGAATGCGATCAGCACCAGCCCGCCAGCCAGCGCGATCGCCTGGCCGCTGTGCAGCAACCAGTGCTCCAGCGGGAAAGCCACGAGTGCGGCGATCAAGGCCAGTAGCAGAAAGGTTTCTTGCTTGAGAATCGTGAGCATGTCGGGCCTTTTGCCGAGGAGGTGCGATATGCGACTGACTGCAACGCGGCGATAACGTTTCGTTTCACCTTAGCGCACCAGTGGATGGCGCCTCTTTAAGGTCATGCACTTTTTTCGACCTTGCAGCCCTCATCGCGAGCAGGCTCGCTCCCACAGGTAATCGCGTTTCCATGTGGGAGCGAGCCTGCTCGCGATAGCCATCACACGGTTTCCCTGGCATTTGTTGTCCGGTTGGTCAGGCTTTTGCATTGACCCTCTCCACACACAACAAAAGGGAGTTCGAATTCATGCAAATACGTCCACTGCACAAACTGCTGTGCGCCGCCATCGGCCTCGGGATCAGCCTCGGCGCCTTTGCCGCTGAGCCACTGAAAGTAGGCTTTGTCTACATTGGTCCTATCGGTGACCACGGCTGGACGTACCAGCATGAACAGGGACGCCAGGCACTGGCGCAAAAGCTTGGCGACCGAATCACCACCAACTATGTGGAAAACGTTGCCGAAGGCGCGGACGCCGAGCGAGTGATCCGCAACATGGCCAAGGACAAGTACGACCTGATCTTCACGACCTCATTCGGCTACATGAACCCGACACTCAAGGTCGCCAAACAGTTTCCCAATGTGACGTTCGAACACGCCACCGGCTACAAGCAGGACAAGAACCTGGGCACCTACCTGGCGCGCACTTATGAAGGTCGCTACGTCGGCGGTTTCCTTGCGGCAAAGATGACCAAAAGCAAAAAGATCGGCTACGTCGCCTCGTTCCCGATCCCGGAAGTGATCCGCGACATCAACGCCATTCAACTGGCCCTGAACAAGTACAGCCCGGGCACTGAAATCAAAGTGGTGTGGGTCAATTCCTGGTTCGATCCGGGCAAGGAAGCCGATGCCGCCAACGCGCTGATCGACCAGGGCGTGGACGTGGTGTTCCAGCACACCGACAGCCCGGCGCCGATCCAGGCGGCTGAACGTCGCGGCGTGTATGCGGTGGGCTACGCTTCGGACATGGCGCACTTCGGCCCCAAGGCGGTACTGACCTCCATCGTCAACGACTGGGCGCCGCATTACCTTCAAGCAACCCAAAGCGTGATCGACCACAGCTGGAAAACCCAGGATTACTGGGGTGGCCTCAAGGAAGGCACCGTTGAACTGCCGATCAGCGATCTGGTACCGGCGGCGGTGAAGACTGAAGCGGAGCAGATCATCGCCGACATCAAGAGCGGCACGTTGCAGCCGTTTACCGGGCCGATCAAGGACCAGGCCGGGGTCGAGAAAATACCTGCGGGTGTCAGCGCGACGAATACGGAACTGGCATCGATGAATTATTACGTGGAAGGCATGAAGGCGGAGATGCCCAAGTAGTACCCCACCCCGTGTAGGAGCTGCCGCAGGCTGCGATCTTTTGATTTTTTATCAGATCAAGATCAAAAGATCGCAGCCTGCGGCAGCTCCTACAGGGATTTTCAACGCTCTCAGGATTGTGTATGAACAGTCTTCCCATCATCGACATCGCCCCGCTCTACACCGACGACCAAAGCGCCTGGGCAACCGTGGCAAAGCAAATCGACCACGCCTGCCGCGAATGGGGCTTTTTCTACATCAAGGGTCACCCGATCAGCGCCGCGCGCATCGACGCCGTGCTCGACAGCGCCAAGCGTTTCTTCGCCCTGCCAACTGCCGAGAAGCTCAAGATCGATATCACCCAGACCCGTCACCATCGCGGCTATGGCGCTATTGCCACCGAACAACTGGACCCGAGTAAACCCAGCGACCTGAAAGAAACTTTCGACATGGGCCTGCACCTGCCGCTCGACCATCCCGATGTGCTGGCAGAAAAACCGTTGCGCGGCCCCAACCGCCATCCATCGATGCCGGGTTGGGAGGCGCTGATGGAGCAACACTACGTCGACATGCAGGCACTTGCGCAAACCTTGTTGCGGGCAATGACGTTGGCGCTCGGCATCGAGCGGGATTTTTTCGACACGCGCTTTCGTGAACCGGTCAGCGTATTGCGCATGATTCACTACCCGCCGCGACACACCGCCACTTCCCGGGAGCAACAAGGCGCCGGCGCTCACACCGATTACGGCTGTATCACCCTGCTCTACCAGCATGCCGCCGGTGGCTTGCAAGTCAGGAACGTAAAAGGCGAATGGATCGATGCCCCGCCGATCGAAGGGACGTTCGTGGTCAATCTCGGTGACATGATGGCGCGCTGGAGCAACGACCGTTACCTGTCAACGCCGCACAGGGTGATCAGCCCATTGGGCGTGGATCGTTACTCGATGCCATTCTTTGCCGAGCCACACCCCGATACCCGCATCGAATGCCTGCCCGGATGCCAGGATGAACAGCAGGCGGCAAAATACCCGGCCACCACTTGCGCCCAGTTCCTACTCTCACGTTTCGCCGATACCTACGCTTATCGACGGGAACAGGAGGCGGTGGAATGAACCGCCTGGTCAGGTTTTATCAATTGTTGCGACGAGCATCTGTAGAATGGCGCCATTGCACCTGATGAGAACAGAATTATGTACGACTGGCTGAACGCCCTGCCCAAGGCCGAACTGCACCTGCACCTGGAAGGTTCGCTGGAACCCGAACTGCTGTTTGCCCTGGCCGAACGCAACAAGATCGCCCTGCCGTGGAGCGATGTCGAAACCCTGCGCAAGGCCTACGCCTTCAATAACCTGCAAGAATTCCTCGACCTGTACTACCAGGGTGCCGACGTGCTGCGCACTTCCCAGGATTTCTACGACCTGACCTGGGCCTATCTCTTGCGCTGCAAGGCGCAGAACGTGATTCACACCGAACCGTTCTTCGACCCGCAGACCCACACCGACCGTGGCATTCCATTCGAAGTGGTGCTCAATGGCATCGCCGCAGCGTTGAAGGACGGTGAGCAACAACTGGGAATCACCAGCGGTTTGATTTTGAGCTTCCTGCGCCATTTGAGCGAAGAGCAGGCGCAGAAGACCCTCGACCAGGCGCTGCCGTTCCGCGATGCGTTTGTCGCCGTGGGCCTGGACAGCTCCGAGATGGGGCACCCACCGAGCAAATTTCAACGCGTGTTCGACCGCGCCCGTGGCGAAGGTTTCCTGACGGTCGCCCACGCCGGTGAAGAGGGCCCACCCGAGTACATCTGGGAAGCCCTCGACCTGTTGAAAATCCAGCGCATCGACCATGGCGTGCGCGCCATCGAAGACGAGCGCTTGATGCAGCGCATCATCGATGAGCAGATCCCGCTGACCGTGTGCCCACTGTCCAACACCAAGCTCTGTGTGTTTGATCACATGTCGCAGCACAATATTCTCGACATGCTCGAGCGTGGCGTGAAAGTGACCGTGAACTCCGATGACCCGGCGTACTTCGGCGGTTACGTCACCGAAAACTTCCATGCCCTGTATACCGACCTGGGCATGACCCAGGACCAGGCCAAACGCCTGGCGCAGAACAGCCTGGATGCCCGGTTGGTCAAACCCTGATATCTACCGGGTCTCCTACAAGGCCATTTCCAGCTCGGTCTGCCTGGCGAAACGGTGAATTTCTTTCTGCCCGGCGGCGGTAAGCTGCAGGGCACGAGAATCCACGGGCAAGTTCAGCCAACCGGACTGCATGAACAGCTGCAGCAACGCCGCACCCAAGGCACCGCCCAGGTGCGGCCGTCTTTCGCTCCAGTCGGGACACGCACAGGCAACCTTGCCGTTGCGATGGGCCAGCGCCTGAATGAAGACACCGCGTGACGCCAGCTGCGTCGAGCCCTTGAGGGTGATCGTGACCCGCTGGTCGAACTGCTCGATCCAGCCGGCCTCCAGCAGGCGCTGGTACAGATCGGCGGCCAGGGTGCCACCCAAGTGGTCCTCACACAGCCGCGCACGCAACAGCGATGAACCCCTCGGCTGAGGTTTGGCCAAGGGGGCGGCGCGTTTGAATATGTCCGGGATATCCTGCGGTGTGCTGGCCAGCGTGGCGCTGGCCAGGGCTTCGATCGCGGCACCGATTTCGGGTGCTGTCAGGCGGAAGAAGCGCTTTCGCCCACGGGTTTCTACTTTCAACAGGCCTCCGGCGGACAACCGCGCCAGGTGCGCACTCGCCGAAGACGGTGACAGCCCGGCCATCAATGCCAATTCTTCAGTATGTCGAGCCGATCCGTCCATCAAGGCCCACATCATTGCGCTGCGCTTCGGGTCAGCCAGCAACGTGGCTATCTGGCTAATGCAAGGTGCATGTTCCATGTATTCACTCCCTGTTGAATCGTATCGTCCTGCTGCTCAGAGATATCTTGACCCGTCATGTGCTGTCGGCCAAACGTGGAAACTGCCATAAACCGGGCTCGCCCTTGCGATCGGTGGTGCGTTCACCAGGCAAGCATCAGTATAGGCCGGTTGGCCGCCAGATCCTGCCCCCCGCAAACCGCCGATGCTGATAGTTCCTGAGGGAAATTTCGCTTTTTGCCTGAGACTAATGATCGAAACCCGATAATCCCGGAAAATGACTACTCAAATGGGCGCATCGGCTGGCAAGCATTTCCCGCAAAAGGTTCACCGGCTTACTCAACTGTGCGCGATGGGCGCACAACAGATTCAGCGGTGCGCGCTCACAGAGCAGTTCCGGCATCAGCACTTTCAAGCGCCCCGCTAACACATCGTTGGCCACATCAAGCCAGGATTTGTAAGCGATCCCGGCCCCTGCCAGCGCCCACAGGCGCACGACATCGGCATCGTCACTGAAACGATCGCCACCGACGGTCAGGCCGACCTCGCGCTTGCCGTCATGAAAACTCCAGTGATCGTGAACCCGGCTGCCCAGCATGAACAGCAGGCAATTGTGCTGGGCCAGTTGCTCCAGTTGGCGTGGCTCGCCACGCCGGGCGAGGTATTCGGGCGCGGCACACAGCACTCGACGATTGTGTGGGGCGATGGGTAGCGCCACCAGGCTGGAATCTTCCGGCTCGCCGTAGCGCAGGGCGATGTCCACTGGCTGGCGGAACAGATCGGCGATGCGGTCGCCCAGCAGCAAGCGCACGGTTAGCTTCGGGTGCTCGCGCTGAAACTCATCCAGCCAGGGCAGCAGCAGGTTGCGCCCAAAGTCCGAAGGCGCGGACAACTGCAAGACGCCGCTGACCTGATCCTGACCGCTGGCCAACAGACGCCGGCCTTCGTCGAGATGACTCAAGGCCGCCCGAGCGTACTCCAGAAAACCTTCGCCTTCTGCGGTCAGGCGCAGGCTGCGGGTCGAGCGGGCCAGCAGGCGGGCGCCCAGTTGCTGTTCGATGCGCTTCAACGCCGCGCTCGCCACTGCTGCCGACATGTCCATGCCCCGTGCGGCCGCGGACAGGCTGCCCAGGTCCGCCGCACGGACGAACAACTGCAAATCATCGAACCGCAGCATGTGAGCCTTCATTATCAAAAAAACATTGAAAGAGACTGCTCTTTTAGCGGGTTTTATCTTCCTTAGAAATAGCCAATCATCCATCCCATCGAATCTTAATTCAGATAGTTATTTGGGAGCCTTCCAATGAAAGCCGTTGCCTACTACGCCTCGTTGCCGATCAGCGATGAAAACGCCCTGCAAGACATCGAACTGCCGGAGCCAGTCGCTGGCCCCCGCGACCTGCTGGTGGAGGTCAAGGCCATCTCGGTGAACCCGGTGGACACCAAGGTCCGGCAGAACGTCCAGCCTGAAGCCGGCGCGGCTAAAGTGCTGGGGTGGGACGTGGCCGGCGTGGTCAAGTCGGTCGGCAGCGAAGTGACATTGTTCAAGGCCGGCGACAAGGTCTTCTACGCCGGCTCCATCGCCCGTGCCGGCGGTAACAGCGAGCTGCACGTGGTGGATGAACGAATCGTCGGCCATATGCCGAACACCCTGGGTTTCGCCGAGGCCGCCGCCCTGCCGTTGACGGCCATTACCGCGTGGGAGTTGCTGTTCGAGCGCCTGCAGGTGCACGAAGGCAAGACCGTTGAAGGCCAGAGCCTGTTGATCGTCGGTGCGGCCGGCGGCGTCGGTTCGATCCTCACGCAACTGGCCAAACAGCTCACGGGCCTGAATGTGATCGGTACCGCTTCGCGCCCGCAGACCCAAAGCTGGGTGAAAGCGCTGGGAGCCGATCAGGTGATCGATCACAGCCAGCCACTGGCACAGGCCCTCAAACAGGCCGGCATCGATCAGGTGACCCATGTCGCCAGCCTGACCCAAACCGATCATCACCTGGATCAACTGGTCGAGGCGTTGGCACCACAAGGCAAGCTGGCACTGATCGACGACCCGAAAAGCCTCGACGTGACCAAGCTCAAGCGCAAGAGCCTGTCACTGCACTGGGAGTTCATGTACACCCGCTCACTGTTCGAAACCGCGGACATGATTGAACAGCACAAATTGCTCAACCGGGTAGCCGAGCTGATCGACGCCGGCACTCTGAAAACCACGGTTGGCGAACATTTCGGCATCATCAACGCGGCGAACCTGCGGCGTGCCCATGCACTGCTGGAAAGCGGAAAATCCAAGGGCAAGATTGTGCTGGAAGGGTTTTAAGCGACTGCAGGAGCTGCCGAAGGCTGCTCTCGGACTGCGATGTTTTTTGTTACAAACCGTCAGTCCGAGAGTTGAGCCTTGTCACAATCGCGCTCGTATTCAGGACTACAATCGAAGCCTCTGCGAGAAATCTTTTACTTGAGGAGGTCAGTAATGAAGATCCTGATAAAAGAATTGGCAAAGTCCCAGTGGCAGGTTCGCCTGGATCAACATGCCGTCACCTTCCGCAGCGAAGCCGAAGCCCGCGCCTTCACCAATACCCTTGAAGCGCGCCTACACGCCCCGCACCAGATACCCGACCGCCAACAGCGCGCTGTTGGCTGAGTCAGTCCTCAAACCTGGACTTGCACCAACGCCCGGGCATTTTGTATACGTCGGGTGAGCAGCGCCGCGCTCACCACCAGAATCCCGCACAGGCTGATGACCATGGCCATCGGCATGGCGGTGCCGTCGTGCAACACACCGACCAGCGCCGCAGCGCCTGCTGCGACACTGAATTGCAGGCACCCGAGCATGGCCGAAGCACTGCCGGCGCGGGCACCCTGGCCGTTCATCGCGCAGGCCGAGGCATTGGGAAGAATGCAACCGAGGCTGGCGATACAGACGAATAATGGAATCAGCAGCGGCCAAAGCTGTGCGGTGTGCAGCGCACTGACGGCGAGCAACGCCAGGCCGGCTCCGAGGTAGATCCACACTGTGCGTGTCAGCAGGAACGCCGGACCACGCTTGGCCAACAGTCGCGCGTTGACTTGGGCCACGAGGATGAACCCCGCCGCGTTGGCACCGAAGAACCAGCCAAAATGTTCAGCCGGAACGCCATAGAGCTTGATGAAGATGAACGGCGACCCGGCGATGTAGGAGAACATGCCGGCGATGGCGATACCGCCCGTCAGGGCATGGCCGAGGTATACCGGGTCCTTGAGCAAACGTGCGTACTGGCGCAACGCCCCCGCCAAGGGTTGGCGTGGCAAATGGGCGGGCATGCTTTCTGGCAGGCCCAGTGCCACGGCCAGCCCTGCCAGGGCACTGAACCCAGTCAGCGCGAGGAAGATCGACTGCCAGCCAGTGGTGTTGACCAGCAAACCGCCGAGCATCGGTGCAAGAATCGGCGCCAACCCCATCACCAGCATCAATTGCGAAAAGACTTTTGCCGAGCCCACCGCATCGCATTTGTCGCTGACCACAGCCCTCGAGATCACCATCCCTGCGCAACCACCCAGTGCCTGGATGAACCGCGCACCGATCAGCCACTCCAGGCTCGGTGCATACGCGCACGCCAACGAAGCGGCGGTAAACAGCCCGACCCCAATCAGCAACGGCATGCGTCGCCCGAACCGATCAGCCACCGGGCCGTAAGCCAGCTGACCAATGGACAAGCCGAGGAAATAGGCGGCCAATGTCAGCTGAACGTGTTTTTCGTCGGTGCCGAAGGCGAGCGCCATTGCCGGGAACGCCGGCAGATAAAAATCGATCGCCAGCGGACCGAAAGCGCTCAAGGCGCCAAGAATCAGGATTGTGCGAAAATTCATCAGGCATCCAATGGGACAGAAGTCGGCAGCCCGACAGTCTAGCCGCGCATGGACGCCTTGAACATTAAGTTAGCTCGCTAACTATTAAAAAATTCAGGCCAGCTTCACGCGGTAGCCTTCTTCACTGATGAGCTCGATCACTTGCTCGGCGCTCAATGCACTTTCTACGCCGACTTCCCTGGCCGCCAGGTCGACCCGCACACTCGCGGCCGGGTCCTTGGCCTGCACAGCCTGGGTGATCGCCTTGACGCAGTGACCGCAGGACATGCCTTCAACGTTAAACACTTGCATGGATGACTCCTTTACTGAGGTGTTTGAATGAGGTGAGCTACAGTCTCGAGCTTGCCCCCATGGCAAGGTCAAGTTCCGAAGTGACCTGCCGGGCTGGCAATCGGCTTCGCGCTCGGCCAAGCTGCGTGCATCTACGACTTGATTCCAGGAGATTCAGCCATGCGCTGGTCAGCTTTCAGCCTGTTAGGCCTGCTCAGCCTTTTCACCGCCACAGCCCCGGTCAATGCCGCCGGTGAGGATTATGGCGTGCTGATCATTTCCCGCGAGCGCCTGGAAGTCGCAACCAGCTGCGAAATCGGCGTGTACATCCAGGACCAGCTGGCGGCGCGGCTGTTCCAGGAGCAGAGCACCTCGTTCAACTTGCCACCGGGCAATGTGTCGCTGCGCTTGAAGTTGCTGCCGGGCCAGGCGCCGGGGTGTAACCCGGGCATGTTGGCGCCGGGTTCGCAAGACATCCAGCTCAGGGCCGGTGATATGTTGAAATACCGGATTGCGATGACACAGGATGGGATGTATCTCAAGCGCGCAGGCCTCGGATACTGAAACATCCCCCTGTAGGAGCGAGCATGCTCCGGGCGGCGTTCCGACGAAGGTCGTCAACGATAACGCTGGAAACCTGACACCCCGCGGCGCTCTCGGGTACATCGCGAGCAGGCTCGCTCCTACAAGGTTGATATCGCACTTTGATCTTGGTGCTTGACCTTGCCAGCATGGCAAGGTTGATCCTGTAGGCAACTACTACAGGGAGCGTGACCGATGTCCGAATCCATTACTTTCGATCTGCCAATTGCCGGCATGACCTGTGCCAGCTGCGCCGGGCGTGTTGAGCGCGCCTTGAGCAAAGTCGTCGGCGCCAGTGCCGTCAGCGTCAACCTGGCCACCGAGCAGGCCCGGGTTCAAGCGCCGGTCGACAGTCTCCCGGCCTTGATGGAGGCCGTGCAAAAAGCCGGTTATAGCGTGCCGCAGCAGCGCCTTGAATTGAGCATCGACGGCATGACCTGCGCCTCCTGTGTCGGCCGGGTCGAACGGGCACTGAGCAAGGTGGCGGGGGTCAAGAGCGTCAGCGTTAACCTGGCCAATGAACGCGCTCATGTGGAACTGTTCGGGCAAGTCGATCCGCAAGCCCTGATCGGTGCCGTGACCAAGGCCGGTTACGTCGCCAGCGTCTGGCAAGACGATCAGCCACATATCGACACGCAGCAAACCCGACTGTACCGCGAGCGCTGGGCCTTGATCGCAGCCATCGCCCTCGCCTTGCCCCTGGTTTTGCCGATGTTGCTGCAACCGTTCGGCGTGCACTGGATGCTTCCGGCCTGGGCGCAGTTCGCCTTGGCCACGCCGGTGCAATTCATCTTTGGCGCACGGTTTTATGTAGCCGCCTGGAAAGCCGTGCGTGCCGGCGCTGGCAACATGGATCTGCTGGTCGCGCTGGGCACCAGTGCCGGTTATGGCTTGAGCGTGTACGAATGGGCCACCGCCGCCGGGCGCATGCCGCACCTGTATTTCGAAGCCTCGGCTGTAGTGATTGCCCTGGTGTTGTTGGGCAAGTACCTGGAAAGCCGCGCCAAACGCCAGACTGCCAGCGCCATTCGCGCCCTGGAAGCGCTTCGCCCGGAGCGGGCGATCCAGGTCGTCGACGGCCGTGAGCAGGAAGTCGCCATCAGCGCCTTGCGCCTCAATGACCTGGTACTGGTCAAACCCGGCGAACGCTTTCCGGTGGACGGTGAAGTGGTCGACGGCCAGAGCCATGCCGACGAAGCGCTGATCAGCGGCGAAAGCCTGCCGGTGCCCAAGCAACCCGGTGACAAGGTCACGGGCGGCGCGATCAATGGTGAAGGTCGCCTGCTGGTACGCACTCAGGCACTTGGCGCGGAAACGGTGCTGGCTCGCATCATTCGACTGGTTGAGGACGCTCAGGCGGCCAAGGCCCCGATCCAGAAATTGGTGGATAAAGTCAGCCAGATCTTCGTGCCGGTTGTGCTGCTGCTGGCACTCGCTACCCTGATTGGCTGGTGGCTGTACGGCGCGCCACTGGAAACCGCGCTGATCAATGCCGTGGCGGTGCTGGTAATCGCCTGCCCTTGTGCCCTGGGCTTGGCCACGCCGACGGCGATCATGGCCGGCACCGGGGTGGCGGCGCGGCATGGGATTCTGATCAAGGACGCCGAAGCGCTGGAACGTGCCCATGAAGTCAGTGCAGTGGTGTTCGACAAAACCGGAACCCTGACCTCTGGCACCCCGCGCATCGCCCACTTGAGCGCCATCGACGGTGACGAAACCGCCCTGCTGCAACTGGCCGGCGCCTTGCAACGTGGCAGTGAGCATCCGCTGGCCAAGGCTGTGCTGGATGAGTGCGCACAACGCGGTCTGATCGTGGCCGATGTCAGCGACAGTCAGTCCCTGACAGGGCGCGGCATTGCCGGCAGTCTTGAGGGCCGTAGGCTGGCACTGGGTAATCGACGTCTATTGGAAGAAAGCGGATTGCGCGCAGGTGAATTGGCCGATTCGGCAACTGCCTGGGAAGCCGAAGGCCGGACCCTGTCCTGGCTGATCGAGCAAAGCCCGGCACCGCGAGTACTGGGATTGTTCGCTTTCGGTGACACGCTCAAGCCTGGCGCGCTGCAAGCCGTGCAACAACTCAGCGCACGCCATATCAGCAGCCACTTGCTGACCGGCGACAACCGAGGCAGCGCCAAAGTGGTCGCCGATGCACTGGGCATCACGAATGTACACGCCGAAGTGCTGCCGGCAGATAAAGCCGCCGAAGTCGCCATGCTGAAGAAAACCGGTGTGGTGGCGATGGTTGGCGACGGCATCAACGATGCGCCGGCATTGGCCGCGGCGGATATCGGCATTGCCATGGGAGGCGGTACCGACGTGGCCATGCACGCCGCCGGGATCACCCTGATGCGCGGCGATCCGCGATTGGTGCCCGCGGCGCTGGAAATCAGCCGCAAGACCTACGCGAAGATCCGCCAGAATCTGTTCTGGGCCTTTGTCTATAACCTGATCGGCATTCCGCTGGCGGCCTTCGGATTCCTCAACCCAGTACTCGCCGGTGCGGCAATGGCGTTGTCGAGTGTGAGCGTGGTGAGCAATGCGCTACTGTTGAAAACCTGGAAACCCGAGGATCTGGAGGACAAGCGATGAACATCGGCCAAGCGGCCCGCCATAGCGGCCTGAGCGCAAAGATGATCCGTTACTACGAGTCCATTGGCTTGCTCAAGGCGGCGCATCGCACCGACAGCGGTTATCGGGTCTACAGCGACGACGACCTGCATACGCTGGCGTTCATCAAGCGCTCTCGGGACCTGGGGTTTTCCCTGGAAGAAGTCGGCAAGCTGCTGACCCTCTGGCAGGATCGCCAGCGGGCCAGTGCCGATGTGAAGGCCCTGGCCCGCCAGCATATCGACGAGTTGAACCAGAAAATCCGCGAGTTGGGGCAGCTGCGCGATACGTTGCAGGATCTGGTCGAGCATTGTCAGGGCGATCATCGGCCGGATTGTCCGATTCTCAAGAGCCTGGAGTCGGGGTGTTGTGCAGAACCGTCGAATATTTAAGCGCCTGTGACACACCGTATCGCCCACGATCGTTCCCACGCTCTGAGTGGGAATGCATCCCGTGACGCTCTGCGTCACATTCAGAAGCGGAACGCGGAGCGTCCCTGGCGGCATTCCCACGCAGAGCGTGGGAACGATCATGTGCACCTACAAAAAACCGATCACTGCATCCAGGGCGGAGGCGGCTCTTCGGTTTTGCCCGGTGGCGTGTCGTCTGCGGCACGCGCCGCTTGCTTGCGCTCTTCATCCAGGCGCGCGGCCTCGATCTCGCGCATGATGCCGCCGACGTCGGCCAGCTCTTCCGGCTCGTCGAATTCGCCAGTCAGGACGCTGGCCGGGTGCAAAGTGCCCGCCTCGTACAAAGCCCACATTTCCTTGGCGTACCGAGTCTTTTTCAACTCTGGCGCAAACCGTCCGAAATAGGACGCCATGTTGCCCACGTCCCGCTCCAGCATGCTGAACGCGTGGTTGTTGCCCGCCGCGTCAACCGCTTGCGGCAAGTCGATGATCACCGGGCCGGTCGGGGTCAACAGCACGTTGAACTCGGACAGGTCACCGTGCACCAGGCCGGTACACAGCATCAGCACGATCTGCGAAATCAGGAACGCGTGATACTCGCGCGCCTGGTCCGGCTCCAGCACCACGTCGTTCAGGCGCGGTGCCGCATCGCCGTACTCGTCGGCCACCAGTTCCATGAGCAGCACGCCCTCAAGGAAGTCATAGGGCTTGGGTACCCGCACACCGGCATTGGCCAGGCGAAACAGCGCCGCCACTTCGGCGTTCTGCCAAGCGTCTTCGGTTTCCTTGCGACCGAACTTGGAGCCCTTGGCCATGGCCCGGGCCTGTCGGCTGTTGCGCACCTTGCGGCCTTCCTGATACTCGGCCGCCTGACGAAAACTGCGTTTATTCGCCTCCTTGTAGACTTTCGCGCAACGTAACTGGTTGCCGCAGCGCACCACATAAACAGCTGCTTCTTTACCACTCATGAGTGGGCGCAGCACCTCGTCGACCAGACCGTCCTCGATCAGGGGTTCAATGCGTTTTGGAGTCTTCATCAGCTTTTATTGTGGGTCCTTTATTACCAAACACGCGAAAGTCCTTCGTTATACGGCAATCCATCCATTCGGGGGAGGGGGTGCCGACGTACCGTTCGTGTCATTTTTCAAAACAGCCCTCAATTTCCGCAGGCAACAGCCGAAGTCCTAAGTGACAAAGTGATTTGTCCGACAATCGTTTTTACAACAATAACGATGCCGCATTCAGGGAACAGGGATCCATTACGTTTACGGCTGCCAAAAAACCGCGAGTCATCTGCACTGCGTGGGCCTACAAGAAAATCTGGAGCGCGGATGAACATCAAACAGAAACTGACCTGGGCGTTTGCAATCATCGCCTGCTTGCCGGTGGTGCTGGTCGCCACCCTCGTCGTGCTGAACTTGCGCAGCGATGCCAAGGACGAATTCGTCGACAACAGCGGTCGCGAAATCCGTCAGGTCAGCAATGCGATGCAACTGTTTTTCGACGGCATCAGCCAGAACGTCGAATACCTGGCCAGGCAACCGCTGATCACGAACTCCGACGACAGCCTCAAGACCTACATGAACGCCAACGCCGCCAGCATTCCCCAAGGGGAAATGGACAAAAAAGTCTTCGGCTTCCTGCAGGACCTGGGCAACGCCCATCCGTCATACGCCTACGCCATCCTCGGCACCGCGGCCGGTGGTTACGTGTCGTGGCCGGACGATGCCAAACTGGCCAACTACGACCCGCGCCAGCGCCCCTGGTACAAGGCCGCCCAGGCCAAACCGGGCAAGCCATTCCGTACCGAAGCCTATTACTGGGCCGAAAACGATACGTCCTACGTCAGCACCGTGCGCACCATCGACAACAAGCTGGGCACCAACGGTGGCGTCGTCAGCATCGACGTGTCGCTCAAACAGCTCACCGAACTGGTCAAGCAGATCAAGCTCGGCGAGACCGGCTACCTGATGCTGCTGGAAAATTCCGGCACCGTGCTGGTCGACCCGAAACAACCGGAACATAACTTCAAAGCCCTGGGCAGCCTCGGCGAGGGCTACGCGCAACTGGCCAAGGCCGGCAAAGGCCTGGTCGAGGTTGAACTCAATGGCGAGCGCTACATGGCCAACGTCTGGCCGTCCGAGCAGTTGGGCTGGACCTTCATCGGCTTGATCAAGCAGAGCGATGTGATGAGCACCGCCACCCAACTGACCTGGTTGATCGCCATCATCGCCGCGGTACTGGCCGTGGTTTTCGCCGTTGTCGGCGCCAGTTTCGCCAGCGTCATCGTGCGACCGATCCGCAGCGTGGCCGACGGTCTGGAAGGCATCGCCCAGGGCGAAGGCGACCTGACCAAGAGCCTGCAAATCCGCGGCAGCGACGAAACCGCGCAACTGGCCAACTGGTTCAACCAGTTCCTGACCGCGATTCGCAACCTGATCCAGAGCATCGGTGGAGCCGCGACCAGCATCCTGGCCACCTCCAAGAGCTCGACCCAGGTCTCCAGCGACATGGCCGAAGCCGCTGGGCGCCAGCGTGAAGCGGTGGACATGGTGTCCACGGCATTCCATGAAATGGTCGCCACCGCCAACGAAGTGGCGCGCTCCTGCAGCCAGGCGGCCGAGTCCGCCGACAGCGGGCAGCGCCAGGCCCGCGAAGGCCAGCAACAGATTGACGCGGCCGTCAGCAGTGTCGATCGCCTGAGCCAGGAAATCGAACAGTCGGCGCAGTCGATGCAACAGCTGGAACGCGACAGCAATGATATCCAGTCGATCCTGGGGACCATTCGCTCAATCGCCGAGCAAACCAACCTGCTGGCACTGAACGCGGCCATCGAAGCGGCGCGGGCCGGTGAACAGGGTCGTGGTTTTGCGGTAGTAGCCGACGAAGTACGCGCGCTGGCCAAGCGCACGGCCGACTCCACCGCAGAAATCGACGGGCTGCTGGGCAACCTGGCCAAGCGCACCAGCCAGGTGACCCAGCAGATGCATGCGAGCCTGGAGGTGTCCCAGCAATCGGTGACGCGCATCGGCGAAGCGCGCAACAGTTTCGGGCAGATCCGCGAGTCGGTGGATGTGATCCGCGACATGAACACCCAGATTGCCACGGCGGCGGAACAACAGCATCAAGTGGCCGAAGACATCAACCGGCACATCAGCCAGATCCATGGCGATGCGCAATTGGTGGCGGAACTGGCGAACTCGGCGCGCCTGGATTCCCAGAGCCTGGCCGGGTTGTCGAATGAGCTGGATGGGTTGGTGCGCCGCTTCCGTACCTGATTGAAATCCCGGTGCCCGCTTCGCGACCATTCGCGAGCAGGCTCGCTCCCACAGGGTTTTGCACTGCCCTTGTGGGAGCGAGCCTGCTCGCGAAGCGGCCCTCACTGTCGGAACAGCTCTCCCGGGGTAAATCCGAACAGGCTCTTGAACGCCGCAATAAACGCTGACGTCGAGTCATACCCACAGGCCAGCGCGGCATTGGTCACGCTGTCGCCCTCCTCCAGCAGACTCAACGACGACAACAGCCGCATGCGCTGGCGCCAACCGCGAAAACTCAACCCGGTTTCCCGCTGGAACAGGCGCATCAGGGTTTTCTCCGATGTACCCAGGCGCTCGGCCCATTCGTGCAAGGTCACATTGCGCTCGGGATTTTCGATCAGCTCGTTGCACAACCCCAACAACCGTTCATGACGGGGCAACGGCAGGGAAAACCCGACTTCCGGCAACGTCGCCAACTGATCGAGCAATACACTCACCAGCCGCGCTTGCGGGCTGTCGCCCTGTGGATATTCCACTGGCAGCAGGCAGAAACTCTTGATCAGCTCCCGGGCCAGCGGCGTCACTTCCAGTACCCGGCAACGCCCGTCCGCCCACTCGCAATCTTCGCGTCGCACATACAGGCTGCGCATCTCGGCGCGCATTGAGGTCACGACCTGATGATCGAGATCCGCCGGAATCCAGATTCCCCACTGGGGCGGCGCGAAGAAACTGCCCTCGGCGGTGTGCACGCCGAGCACACCACTGATGGCATAGGAAAACTGCACCCAGTCGTGTCGATGGGACGCCGTCCACGACCCGGCATTGAGGCTCTCCACCCGGGCATACAGCGGACGTGGCAGTGTGGTGAGCGGTGGAATACTGCGTTCGAGGGAAACCTGTCCGTTAGTCGACATTGAACGGCCTTGTGTTGCGAGATGGCTGATGGGGCGACGTTAGGCCATGCCTCGGATCTATTCAACACTAAACCTATCTGTAGGAGCCGGGGGGGGGGGGGGGGGGGGGGGGGGGGGGGGGGGGGGGGGGGGGGGGGGGGGGGGGGGGGGGGGGGGCGTA